>CAZXMD010000137.1:0-5164 GCA_964641635.1 uncultured Candidatus Finniella sp.
CATATCAATGATATGAAAAATCAGCGCCAGGGATGGTATGAGGCTTTTGTACTTGGAGAGATGCTGTCCTATGATTTCGTGATTGTTGCTGTTTGGTTGTTGCTGTGAGTTCCCAACCCAATTATGAAAAAAAGACTGCGCCTCTGAGGAAAAGCGAAAAAAAGGAATGGTATATTGGCCTTCATATAGAGGTTCTGAGACTTTAGGCTCCGTGAACAAAAATTATTTGAGCCAGATGAAGATAGCAGCAACATTTAAAAACCCCATGTAAGCTTGTGCTGTTTTGTCAAACCGAGAGAAAACTCGCCTAAAGTATTTGATTTTCGCAAAAAAACATTCAATGAGATGACGCTCCTTATAAACGTCCTTGTCATATTCTCTTGGTTCTTTTCGATTTTTTCTGGGAGGGATAACCGCTTTACATCCCTGATCTTCAATAGCTTTAATGAATTTATCGTCATCATATCCCTTGTCTGCCAATACAGATGATCCCGTAATTCCTTCTATCAGAGGCATTGCTGCTTTGATATCGTGCTGCTGACCTGGTGAAAGGAGGAATTTCAAAGGATTGCCAAGAGCGTCAACCATCGCGTTTATTTTACTTGAAAATCCACCTACACAACGACCCAAAGCTTGCTCTTTTTGACTATTTTTCCCATAGCCAGCCGAACAAGCGTGGGCCCTAATAATCGTGGCATCAATCATCACCGCTTCCAAATCAGGGTTAATCTGAGCCTTTTCTAATAAACGTTCCCAGATACCCCTTTGAGCCCAACGAAAAAAACGGCGATGGATCGCTCGCCAATTTCCATACCATGAGGGCAAGAGACGCCATTGACATCCTGTGCCACACATATACCAAATCGCTTCAAAAAACACTTTTACTCTTTCTTCTTTTTGCGTGTGTATCCCTCGTTCTTGACTTAAATTTGCATAAATGATTGCCCAGTCTTTATCTCTTATGTAATACTTCATTCGGTAGTTCCTCCTTATTAATCCATAGAGAAACTACCACTTTTTTCTAAATTTTTAAATTTTGTTCACAGAACCTACTATGAATGATATAGAAGTAGGCCTTCACCCTTATTTCGCTCCTGATTCCTCCCATGGCTCAACCATTAGTGATATTGTTCGGCACGTTATGGATTTACCCCATAATCTGGCAGCGTTTCGTTGTCATCGTTTTGCCGTTTGTAATTCATCCCGCCAGGCTATGGCAGATGCTGGCATGTTGATCTCTTCTAATGTCTGTACGGACCTAGAGATTGTTCGCCCTTTTAAAGATCGGTCTGGATTGTTGGAAGTCCCTATCTTCTTAGAAGATGGAGGCTACTTATGGCGAAAACATCCATTAGAGATCACACAAGGTTTAAAGGATGCCCTATTAGGGCAAGGGAGCAAAGTCATCCTTATTCATCCCATGCATTTCGCCCTTAATACACCCCATTTTAATTATATGTATGATATTAAGCAGTCAGTAAGTCGGGCGGAATGGAAAAATATGACTAAAAGCGCACTTAACAAGCTACGTTGGAAAGGACGTGGAATTAGAGATTTGCTCATAGAACTCCTAGATCTTCCTTACCCTAGGTCATCAATAGGAGCACTCCTCCAAACGCGTTAGAATCGCATAATCGCCCTGCACTTCAGCTTTAATGGCAAAATTAAAACGACCCAGCTCAAGACAGCGTTCAAAATCCTGACTGGGATATTGCCATTGATCGTCAGAAAAAAAATAGCTACCTGGGCCTTCTCGCAGAGGCGCGTAGTATTGTTCCAGATTAATCGTTTGTCCTTCAAGCCTCGCTTTAATATATTGGGCGCAAATATCATCCTCTAAGGAAGGCGTTGTTGCTTCATGGCCCATGGGAACTATTTTAACTTCTGGCTTTATAAGCTTTTTAATATAGTGAATCGTCGCATCTGCATTGGCCAATCCGGCTACCAATATGAGACCCGCCCCTTTTGCATCCAATACCCCCCTAGCGCCCCCCTCTGTTCTGTGCAGTACGTTTTGGCCTGTTACTTTAACCTCCTTAACACGCGTCGGAGAATTTGGGATATGATAATTAAGGATCGCACCTGCTTCAGGCTTACCAATAAGTAAAGGGGCCTGAAATTCGGATGCTAAACGAGCAATAACGGCGCTTTGCGTTGTCAGCATATACGAGGCCGGATACCACTCTAAAACATAAGGGGCTGTCGTAAATGCCCGGAATACATCAATAACAACAGTAACATCTATTCTTTGTTGGCAGCCTTGCAAGCATCCTGATTCGGTAGGCCGATTGTTTAGAGGTCTCGTTATTTCAACAAACAACGAGGAAGAGGAAGCAGAATTTTTATTATTCAAGGCATCTTCAGATGCCAGGCAACCTGTTGCTAAAATTATTGTGGCTAGCCATGTAAATGCAGCCTCAGCCAAGATATTTCCTTGTTTTAACACAGCGCCCATATCCTGCCTTCAACTCTGCCCTATAATGGGTAGCATTCTATTATTTCCTCCAGATCGCATAAGCTGCCTGCTTCGCTTTTTCAGGGGTTTCAAAATAAAGTATTGTTTTGCGGCCATCTCTGAGGTAGTCCCCATCATTAAAACGTACACAGTACCCTTCTATGCCAAATTGTTTCCCTGAAAAAACTTTTACAATACCCTCAAAGCTTTCTGGGACATTTGAAGATACAATCCTGGTTTTTTTAAGGGGTGGTTGCTCACTGACGTGATGTTCGTCCTGTGCCCTAGATTTTTTTTGTTGTTGGGGGAGTTGCTTTACAGGAGGCACTGTTTGAGGTGTCTTTTTCAAAGGTACATACCCTATTTTCCTCGGTTTTTCCAGAATAGCCTTTCCAAGGGTTGTCCCTTCGAAGGATTGAATCATATCAAGAGCAATATTCCCTCTTACCGCGACAGACATTTCAAAGTTATTCGCCTCATGATCAATTTGAGCAACAGCAGATAACCAGTTAAACGAACCTTCACAAATGAAATTATCAGCCAGAAGGGTTTTCGCATGAAAATTGGGGTGTTTCATATAAGAGAAATTACGGTAGCGAGTGGATAGATCCTCTAAACTGGAAAAAATTTCTTTCTGTTCTCCTGGGACACGGTCACACGGAGAAGGAAGGGTAATCAGTTTAATCATGACGCCCCGTTGTTGAAGTTTGCGAAGGAGCTGGTCTGTAAACGTCCCACGGAGTTTTTGAAGTCTTATAAAAGGGGAAAACAAAAACACCCTTTCTTTTGCTTTTTCAAAAACTTCATCTAAAAGTATCCCATGGGCCTCTGGCGTTCTGAGGGTATAAAGGAACTGCCCAGGAGCGAATTGATACTCCCCCGTTGAAAAAGCATCTCTATCCTCCAAGAATCTTTCAACACCACGTTCGTTACCGTATTCTAAGCTTTGGTAAAAACGGATTCCCTGCCAAACATCATTAATAAGTCCCAAGGCTAGCCCTCCGGTGACCACCATAGAGGCGTTGGAGGAACCCTTCCTGGTATCAGATAACCAATTATGAGACCCGATTGCGACAGTCGATTTATCTTTTATGACACACTTGGAGTGATTGGCATTTTCTTCAAATTTAGCACAATAAGAAGTCACGGTGCATAAATCAGCGTAATCTTCTTGCGAATACCAAGGCCGATTTTCATAATAAATATAGATGGCAACACCTCGTTCAGCGGCATCTATGATCGCTTGCCCCAGGTTCTCGGGCCCAAAAAGCCTGTCAGGTGAGACATTATAAGTTGAGATCATTATCTGATGAGTCGCCGTTGCGAGGGTGTTCTTTAGAAATTGGGTGTGTTCTGCATCAGAAACCAATCGTGTCGTACGTATCGGTATATAATCAGGGCTTCTATGTTCTGCAGCTTGAGAGGTAAGTAAGGAATTAAAATTGAGCGTGAAAAATAATAAGACTATAAAACGCAACATAGGCACTTCCATCTAAAAAGTTAATTTTTTTATTTATATTGCAGCTTAGACCCACAAAAAGAAGATGTCAAAACGACACCTCTGGCTTCTCTCACGTAAGAAGAGGCGCAAGGGCCTGTGTTAAGTTCCTCGATATCAAAACCTTTAGAAAAAAGGGGCTTAGTTTTCCAGCCCCTCTTTTCTCCTAAAGTTATTAATTACCCGATAAAATATTGATCATAAGTAGCCTGAAGGACTTCTTCTATAGTTGGATAGGGCATACTAAATTGATTCCTAAAAACATATTTCCAATTGTTACCCTGCCTAAATATGTTTAACCATTCTTCTTCAATTTTCTTGGAATACCCACCTTTTGGTGTTTGCCGCCATTGAGAAATATCTAGCCAAGCCCTTCTTAGGTTCTCCACTCTTTCTACCTCTCTTATAGCTGCAATTTGTCTCTGCTGGGCTTCTCTTTTAGCTTGTGCTTCTCTTTTTCTAGCCTCACCTTTCGCTTTTCCTTCCCTTTTTTTAGGATTTTCATAGTCATTGCACATTTTTTCAGCACAATCACGCCCGACCACTAAGTCCTCCCATTCATCATGGTTGACAGTGTGGAGATAACGTATTCTCTTTTTGTCACACATCTCACACACACCGGTTATATCTTTAAGGTCTTCAACGCCTTGATGAGTCCAGCCTTTGTGTGGAATGCCTGGCTTGTTCCATTTACCTTCTGCTTCTATATTTTCTGCACCAGCTGCGGAAAAATACTGGGTAATACCTATTAAAAAAACGACCACATATAATTTAAAATTTTTTACAAACATTTTTTCCTCCTTTAATTTATGATGATAAAATTAACTTCCAACAAATCTCCCTTAGTTAGTCCTTCCCCACCTTAAAGCGCCTTTTATATCTGAATGTTTTTTGTCGGCAAGACATAACATTGCGAAATCTTCGTTGGAGCAGTAGTAAGTATCAGGGTCGCGATCATAACGATTGGGAAGATTACGGTACATAAGAACGATTAATCCATTGCTTATAAAGTTATCCCCTAAACCATCTCTATATTTTGGATCAATCAAGGATACTTTGAGCATGTGTGCAGCGACGTCCATCAACGTTGGGCTGGAATAGTCGATTGATAATACAGCCTTTGCAAGTATGCGCTTATGCCACTTCACAATGTTTGCAGCAACATATTCATCTATAGAATTTGCGTCCCGGTTCGCAAAAGCATCCACCAT
>CAZXMD010000138.1:0-5075 GCA_964641635.1 uncultured Candidatus Finniella sp.
GGATGACAATTTTTGGGCAATTAATGGCAACTATTTGCTAGCCGGAGTAATATGACAAGTTTGAAAAACCTCGGATAAAAGTTACCCAAGGTTTTTCAAACGAAGCCAGAGCGCCAAAGGGGCGAACAGAAAATGGTCAAACCTATACGATTTAGGCTATATTATTCATGAACTAAACATTCTTTCAATAGAAGACCCAGAAAAGTTAAAGTTGGGCGTTGGCTCAGCTGGGCTATACCAACTGCTGAAAGCATTGCCAAGAGAGCTGACAAGAGATGCGCCACCAGAAACAAGGCTTGAAGCGCCGGCGTAAGCCGCCCCTAGTGCTGCTGGTGTATAGTCAATGAGTTTATCTGTAACAAGTTTGACAACAGGTGTGTAAGCTGCTGCAAGCGCGCCATTATAGCCTGGCATGATATAATCCATCGTTGTAAAGGCCGCTTTTGTGCCGTAATAAGTAAAATTAGCGGCTTGCAACCCAAGAACAGGGCCTGCTGTGTAGGTGCCTGCAAGATAGGCGGCGCCATACAACCCTAAAGCTGTTGCTTCCTTAAGGCCTTCAATACAGTAATAAGATGTATTATAGGCTACAGCATAACGTGCGATGCTTTCTAAAGGCATAGAAGCTATTTTTGCGCCGGAAATTGCGTAATCAACCAGGGGAGGAAGGTCTTTCTGGTCCTGATCTGTTGAGCGAATTTTTGTAATGCCGCCACTTGCGCTCATAATATCATAATTGTCTTCTCCGTAACTTTCCATTGATAGTCCGGCGATAATACTTAATGAAAGTGCTGAAACCTTAATATACTTTTTCATGTGTGACTCCTTCAAAATAACAATTCATTTACTTCAAAATAAAGATTAAATAATTAAAATCCAATCTCTTAATAGATACATGGTAATAGTGATTAAATTTGTCAATGATTATTGTAAAAATATTTACAATTTTATTTTTTTGAGGGATTATAAAAGGCTATTGCTGGTAATGTGTCGATTTAGATCTCGGCCAATACTTCCCGTACCAATCCAAGTGTGAGTTGTCGATGTTGAGAGAGGGCGTGGTGATCAAGAACCGCTACAAGGGAGCGGACACGGTCAAATGAGCGTTCAACGCGGCGCAAGATATACTCTCCTATCTCTACGGATAGAGTCATTCCTCGTTCTGAGCACAGCTTAAAGAGTACAGCCTTTAAGGCTTCTTCATCCGGAGGATTGACAGCAACGCTTAAGATTGTGGCGAGACGGGAGCGCAGATCCGGCAAAGTCACCGTCCATTGGGTTGGGGGTTGAAGGCTGCAAAGCAAAAGATCTGCGCCTTTCTCCTTAACCAGGTTATAGAAGTGGAACATCCAGTTTTCTCTCAAGGTCGCATCAATAGGAGACCCCTCTTTTTGAAAGAGGGCGTCCGCATCGTCTAGAACGATGGCTGAAGCCTCGCCTAAAGCATCGTGGGGAGGCAAATCAAGGATGTCATTTGAGGTCAGAAATCGTGCCCCTGTTTTCCCTTGCCAGATATGGGCCAGGTGTGTTTTTCCACAACCGGGTTCGCCATATATGGCGATCATCTTCATGGGCCAATCCGGCCACCGACGGATCCATTGTGCTGCTTCCCAATTGCAGGGGCTTTCCACGTAATCCATTTCGGAGTAATTGGGTTTCCTGGATAAATCAAGGAGTAATTGCTGGGCACGGGTCATTGAGGACGCCTTACTCCTTTGGGGGGTGCTTTCTTCAATCCCCGTTTCTGATAAAAAGGTGTCTCTATATACCAGTCAATCAAGATACGCGCAATAACGCCTAAGGCTGCCGTAACAGGCAGGGCTATCAAAATCCCTATAAATCCAAACCAGGTCCCTGCAGCCAATAAGGCAAAGATAATCCAAACAGGATGGAGGCCAATCTTTTGTCCGATAAAACGAGGAATAAGAACATACCCCTCAATTAAACTGATGATAATGAAGACAAGCGTGACCCAGCCAATGGCTGACCAGCTTGTGAATTCTGCAAAACTGATTCCTAAGCTTGTCATGTACCCGATTAGCATGCCAATGTAGGGGATAAAAGACATAAATCCTGTCAATATTCCAACAATTATTCCTTGTTTGAGGCCGATAGCCCACAAACTCATTGAGTACAAAACCATCAGTATTAAACAGATAACAGCTTGCCCTTTTGCATAGGAAGACAGGGTGCGGTCGACGGTTGTTGTATGGTTGCGAATTTGCGAAGCCCACTGGGCAGGAAGCAAACTGTCAACTTTGGTAATCATGCGTGGCCAGTCTTTCAGAAGATAAAAGGTAATAATGGGTGTTAAAATGACCAAAGATAGCAGGTTTGCAAGAGCCATCCCATTGCTCAAAAGATTGGTAAGCACCCGCACGCACCAGGTCAAGATATCACCTAAGTGACTGATAACTTGTGTTTTGAGTTCTACCGCGCCGGGCGTTCCATAATCGTGGGAAATGCTTTCCAATGTTGGGGCAATGTTTTGAAAAAGGCGTTCGATTAAACGGGGAATGCTGCTGGCCAGAAGAAACAATTGCTGTTGCAGATAGGGAAGAGCGACGAGCATTAACGTTATTAGTATAATAATTAGTGATAATACCAAAAACGCGCTGGCAATGCCGCGGGAAAGATGACGCTGAGACAGCCATGTTGCCGGCCAGTTCAAGGCATAGGCGCCGACAAAACCGGCAAGGAAGGGCATTAGCATGGATCCCAGGCTATACAAGATCCCCATCAAAGCTGTTAGGCCCAGAAGCGCAAACCAATGGGTGCGTGGTTGTCCTGCCATATTCTCATACCTTTCAGATTGCCTATGACTTGCGCAAAACGCTCATTGCCATGCGCGCATAGATAATTCCTGATAAAACCGTTAGTAAAGCAACACTGTAAAGGAAGGATACCATGAGAATATTTTCGATGCTAGATGTTGGAACAAAAGAAGCAGGGACACCTCTGGCCAGTATCAGCCCAACGAAAAGCATTTGGGCTGTTGTGCTGATTTTTCCAATAAGAGTGGGAGCAAGGTTCATCTTTACCCTTCTCATTAAGAGGATGCTGCTACTGCTGAGCAGAATCAGCAGATCACGCAATAAAACTAAGGCTGTTAGCCAAATGGGAATAAAGGCCAACAATCCAAGAGCAAGGTAAACAGACATGATGAGGGATTTATCGGCAATAGGGTCCAGGATTTGTCCGAGCTTTGAGGTTGCTTGCCATCGTCGGGCTAAATAACCGTCAAGCCAGTCTGTTATGCTAACAGCAAAGAATGTCCAGAATGCAAAATCCAATTGATTTTGCGCAATAAGCCAAATGCATAAAGGGGCGCCTAATAGGCGCAATATCGTTAGCAGATTGGGAATATATTTATAAAAAGGCGAAGGGTTGGGAAATGCCTGTTTTTCTTGCATATCTCTCTTTAGGGCAATTTTCCCTTCGCCTTCTTTCATAAAAAACCCTTAGCCAACGATTTCGATATCTCCAAAGAAAAACTTGATTTCTGAAGCAGCATTTTCAAGGGAGTCTGATCCATGAACGGAATTCGCTTCAATGGACTCAGCAAACTCTTTGCGAATTGTACCCGGGTTGGCATTCGCGGGGTTTGTGGCGCCCATAACATTGCGGTAATTGGCAATGGCATTTTCTCCTTCTAAAACTTGCACCACAACAGGTCCTGAGGTCATAAAAGTGCATAAATCATCGAAGAAAGAGCGCGACTCATGAACGGCATAAAACGCCTCAGCTTGGGGGCGGGTTAACCATAAGCGCTTCTGCGCAATAATGCGTAAAGATGCGGATTCAATTTTTTCATTAATTTTCCCAGTGAGATTCCGGCGTGTTGCATCCGGTTTAAGAATTGAAAAAGTTCTCTCTATTGCCATTGTCATTTCCTCTTTAAATGTTTGCGTTCGAATTATATACCGAAGAGATGTTGCATTCATAGGCGAAATGAAGCCGAAAATCAACTATAACATCGTATTTATTTGAAAGTTGAGAGTAAGGAGGGTTTGTTGGCCTTAAAAAATAAAGAACCCACCCCGTAAATGGTTACGGGGTGGGTTTTTCTAACTTAGATGAAAATAATCTTGTTTATTGTCTCAAACGTTATGTGTGAACTGTTAACACTGTTGGTAATGGTGCCGCTTAAGGTTTGACCCGCATCGGCTGTCCAAGAGCCATCCCCGTTGTAAACAGCCATGTCTGGGTTGTTAAGGGTTATCGACCAGGTCTGTATATCTTGGCGTCCAATCAACCCCAGAACATTTTCTGTAGTGGCTGCGTTTCCATATACAACGTCTGTGCCATCACTGACAAACTCGAAGCTGGTTGCGTCTTGATTTGTAAGTGCAACAGGGAATACTTTATTTCCCTGTATGCCCTGGCTACCTATGGGGTACTTTAAGTCGTTGAATATGAATAAGTTATTGTCTGTTCCTCCGAAATAAGTTGCGTTTCCGCCTCCATCGAAGAATGTGTTCTGGGCATTGTTGCCACCGGTAACAACCACACCATTTCCCCATTCAGCATAGAAAGTATTCGTGGAATCATTTCCGCCAACCATTGTGACTATTCCTCCACCTGCATACATGGTGTTAATGGAATCGTCATTTCCTCCATAGATGGTAGCGTTTCCACCACCACCAAAGATGGTATTAATGGAGCAGTCTCCTCCAATCAACTTATTAGCGCCAGAAGCGCCATATAGTTCATTGATTGAGTGTAGCCCACCCTTTATGACGTCCTGACCCGCTTCGGCGTAAATGATGTTCGTGGCATCGTTGCCGCCCGTAACCGTATCATTACCTGCTCCGGCATAGATTGTATTAACGTAGGAATCTTTGCCAAACAGGGTATCGCCAAGCACGGTACCAAAAACCGTATTGGTAGGTGCGTTTGGCCCGGCGCCTGGAGGTGTGGAGGTGCAACCGCAATCATCATCGGTTGTTCCCTTGATGGTGATGTTGAGCTTAGCCGTATCTGTACCCCCTTTGCCATCATTGATGGAATAGGTGAAAAGAGCGTGGAGTAGTGAAAGATAGTACACAGTATACAAGGACGTATGGGTGTGGTGA
>CAZXMD010000139.1:0-5008 GCA_964641635.1 uncultured Candidatus Finniella sp.
GTATCCAATACAGCCATCAAAATAGTGCCGGAGCGGATCTGTTCCCCCTCGAGCTGAAGAGAAGATATCATCCACGCTTCTTCTAAAGCCGTTAAAATATGGGGAGATAAAGCTGTCTGGCCTGTGTTGCCTGTTTGAAACTTCTCCAATGTCGCCATAAGCTGCTTTTGTATGCTGTCTATGTCGAGTTCATAATACCGCAAAACAAACTGGATATCAGAATCATTCATTTCCATAAGGCGTAATAAAAAATGCTCTAATTCAACATTATAATGCGTCTTTGAAACGCATAAGGCAGCTCCACTTTCAAGCGCCCGTTTACACGTTGAATTCAACTTACCCACCAAAGCCTTCGTATCCACATGCATAACTTGAAACCTATTTTATGAAAACGGATCTGTTTTGAGTATAAGAGGGAAAAAGTTAAAGAACTATGTAATCGTGCTTTGCTAGGGTTACGAAATAGATAGCGAGGATTAACCAAAAAGAATCTTTAAGCCATAATACCTAAAAAAGATCTACTAAAAAGACTAAAGCATCTTTTGCGATAAGTTCGGATACAGTTTATATTTACGCTCCAGGTTTACGAAATGGCTAAGGCCAAAAAGGTAAGCAATTGCAATCGGTAGCGCTATAGCCCAGATTCCAAAGGATCCCCAATAAGTCACCAAATAGATCAGTCCAAACGAGGTTACGATATATATGAACGCCCGTGAGAGCGCAAATAAAAATGTTGCACTCGTGAACCGGCAATAGATGGGAAAATGACTTAAGAATACAGGAGTAGAGGGCACATCATCTAATCTGAAAATACAAAGCATGGCTTGTATGAGAAACAGTTGCACAGGGCTTGTCACAACCATTATTAAAAAAGGAAGCGCCATAAATAACAAAAGTCCTAACGTTGCTCTTACTCTTTGAACTTTCAAAGGATGAATCCGATAACTTAAGTATGCCAAAACAATGTTGGTGATTGGGTACATCAGGGCCAGAAAGAAATTGTGTTTAATAATATCTTCAGAGCTATAGCCAAAATTTTCTTTAAGAACAGGAATGAAATGGAAAAATGCCAAATAGAAGCCCAAAGGCACCCCACACGATATAAAAAAGTAGGATAATAACGTCTTTTTATTAATAGTTTCTTTCCAGGTTGCATTAAACGCTGCCCCTCGAACCGGATCATCTTCGACATTCATCTGTTGAACTTCTTGTTTTAACCGTTTTCTTTTTGTTTCAAGAAACTCGGGCGTTTCGCGTAAACGGGTTCTGGCAAAAGCGCTCACTATTGCAATGACAGCCCCCATCCAAAAAGCAATTCGCCAATTCATGCCGAAAGAGGTGACAAGAAAAACAACGCCAAGTGCAGCAACGCCTCCTAAATCAACAATAGCACACATCAATGCCGTAATAGGGAAACAAGCCGGACGTGATATCATTTCCGTGATATAAATCTGTGCTCCGACAACTTCGCCCATAGAAGAAATTCCTTGAACGATACGGCATATCGTAACAAGCCATGCGGCTGTAATACCGATTTGGGCATAGGTTGGAAGGCTTGCCATCACAATACAAGAAATGGCCATCATGGTTGTTGTAATAATAATAGTTGGTTTGCGGCCTATGTGATCCCCAATCCACCCAAAAATCAATGCGCCAATTGGCCTGAAAGCCAAGCTGGAACATAAAGCAAACGCTGCCAGAAGAGAGGCTGTATGAGGTTCTGTTTTTGGAAAGAAAATCTCATTAAGAAAAACAGCCATATGAACATATAGCATGAGGTCAAAAAATTCAAGAAAAGTACCGATTTGCAAAAGCCCAACCGCTTCTTTTTGTTCACGGCTCAAGGATGAAAATAACCCCATGTTTGTTCTTCCTTTTTATTGGAATCTTATATTATCCATGAACAATAAGGTTAAGGACTTTGTCAATACCATATTTTAAAAACAAAGAGCCCCTCCTGCAAAGGGGAGGGGCTCTCTAATATTAGGAGAATTATCTTATAAGCTTACGCTCGGTTTTCTCGGCAGAATATGTGTACCAAATTATGTGACACATGGTTTGTCAAATTGTTGACATGAACTGCATCTTGAGAGTTTGAACCATTTTTTCCCTCAACATCTTTAAGGCGAGTAATGTTCCAGCTCGATATGTGAGAATTATCATTCTCAATACCCAAAGATACGTTGTCCTCAACGGCTCTTTTTGGAGGAGCAATAGTGCCTTTCTGCCCAAAATTCTCGATGAGCTCAGGCAAAATCGGTGCATGCCTTGCCCTTGCGACTGCTCTTCTTAAACGGGGCAAACCTGCATAGGGGCCACCGCCTCTGAATCCGGCAGGGTCATCTATCCATTCTTCGTCAGGATCGTCTGCAGACAATTTAAGAGGATCATCTATCCATTCTTCGTCAGAGTCATCCGGGGTCATCCCTAAAGGATCGTCAATCCATTCTTCGTCCTCCTCTGTAGGCGTATCTGTAGGTGTAGGCGTATCTGTAGGCATATCCCTCCCTATTTTCTCGCTTACCTCCTCCAGATCATAGGCATTCATGTCATCAACAAGATTCACCGCATCAGTCCAGTCAAATTCTCCAATGGCATTGGCATTCTCATGGCTCAAAATATCATTTAATTCAGCCGCAGTTGCATTAAGCAGCGTTAACTTAATAGGAACACCATACTTTTTTGCATCTGCCAGAAGGGTATTGATCACCTTACCAAGTGGCGGAACGCCACGAATAGCAGCTCCTCTTAAATCAACTTTTATGGGTTTTCTTAAAAGCTCCCGCCGCATTTCAGTCCGCTCATCCACTTGAGAAAGAATATTTTTCACATAGGGTTCAATTAATGAACGGTGGAAATCGCGCCCTCCTGCTCCCCCTCTTTCCGGCGTGGTTTCTGCCGTATCCTTATAAGAGATAGAATTGTACAAGGGGGCGTCCAACTTTTTCCTTTCTTTTTCATCATCCCCATCCGTTGCTATCCCTCCTTTTGCTAGCAAAGCCCCCATTGTAAAAGCCTTAACCAATACAGAATTCGTCTTCTTTAACATAAATAACCTCCAAAACTTACAGTACAAAAAGCAATTAACACATTTACTAAACAATCAAGATGACGCGCTTACTTACTTTTACAAATCAATACTCATGATTGCAAAGTATCAATATAGTATTCGTTAGTTAAATAGTAGTTAACGGAAATATGCATGCAGCCGGATGGCCAACTAACCCTAGAAATCAATTTTACAGATTCTTAATTTTTATAACTTATGCTATAAATGAGAGAAAAATTGCCCCCTTTATTAGGAAATGGACAGAACAATGGATCCTCTTGAGCCAAACACCCCTAAAATGCCATCTAAATTTACTGGTGAACGCATTGCTTTATTGCTGGGCGGCACCCTCATTGGCGCCCTTGCCATTGGTTTCGGTTTTAAAATGGCAACCCCTATTGTCAAAAAAGTTTGCCAGTCCATTTTAGAGGCTCCGGATAAAGCTACTCGTGAAGCGCGCGTTGCTTCGGTAGAGGCTATTGTTGTGAAACCGGGAACAATTTCCAAGCGTATTACGACTGTCGGCAAGTTGCATGCTAATGAATTCGTCACCTTACGGGCTGAAATGCAGGGTCGCATCAAGGAGATTGTCTTTAAAGAAGGCTCAATGGTTAACAAAGGGGACGTCCTTATCCGTTTTGAAGATGAAGAGCTGCAAGCAGAACTGACAAAAGCAGAGGCCGATGTTGAGTATCGCCAAGTGCGCTTCGCCCGTTTTGAATCGCTTCAAGCCAAGGGCCTTGGAAGAGGAACTGAATATGACCAGGAAAGAGGCCAGTTAAACATGGCCAAGGCTGCTGTTGACGTAGCCAAAGCTAAATTAGCCAAAGCAACAATTTACGCCCCCTTCGAAGGAAAGATTGGACTAATTGACGTGAGCGTTGGCGCCATTGTTGATGGCCAAAAAGAGCTTGTCACCCTTGTTGACTTCGACCCGATGAAAATTGACTTTAAAATTCCCGAAAAATTTATCCATGATATTGGCGTAGGGCAAACCGCAGAGGTCAAACTCGACAGTATCCCTGAGCAAATTTTCCAGGCAACAGTTGAAGCGATTGACTCCCGCGTTGACCCCCAAACTCACAGTATCGCGGTTCGCGCCACGATTCCCAACGCAGACGGAAAATTACAAACCGGTCTGTTTGGAAGCATTGGCGTTATTATCGGGGTCAAAAATGACGCCTTACTGGTCCCTGAATCTGCCTTAGGGCGCGAAGGCGACATTGAATTTGTCTGGGTTGTTGTCAATGGAAAGACAGGACGCAAACGTATTCTCACAGGAACAAAAGAAAATGGACAAGCAGAGGTTACTGCAGGTCTTCGCCCCGGTGAAATCGTTGTCACCTCTGGTCAGCTAAAGCTAGGCGAAGGAACGGCTGTCAGAATTTCGAATATGGGTGGTGATGATGTTGAGGTTAGAGACACCGATGATGATGACTCAACAGAGCCTAAATCTCAGAGAGAAACTAAGAAAGAGGGGGATGCTACGCCTGAAGCAGTCGTTCCGGAACCAAGCCCTGAATCTAGCCCTCCGGCAAAAGAGACAACAACTGATGAGACAAAAGTATCCGAGGGGCCTCAAAAGAACGGTCCTGATTCCAAAATAGATTCTTCGGTAAATGCTTCAAAAAATCCTCCTGCAACGCCTGAAGGTAAAGAAAAAATAGACACAGTCCCGAGCGAACCCAGCAAGAAACCTGATGAGAAAAATTTAGACAGTAAATCAGATAAGACTTTTTTGGAAAAATCCCTTGACTTTGTTGTTAGAAAATTTAAGGGACAATAAGCATGGCCTTAAATTCAACGCAGACATCACTGTGGTTTCCTTATTTACAAATTCAGCCCCTAAAGGATAGTCCTTATGAAAATATCTGAAGTCTGTATTCAGCGCCCCGTCTTTGCATGGGTGATGACCTTCATTCTCATCGCATTAGGCTTGGTCGGCGGGAGTCGTTTGTC
>CAZXMD010000140.1:0-4982 GCA_964641635.1 uncultured Candidatus Finniella sp.
CCGTTATTGGTTATACGGTGGCATTGTAACATCACGTCACTTATTTGTTAATACCCTCAATTTTTGGGCAATTAATGGCAACTATTTGCTAGCCGGAGTAATATCTAAGAAAAGCTTTGTAAGGCAACACATATTATTGTGTTTTTGTCAGTGTATGGGAACGGACTCAAGTAAAAGGGTTGAGAACCTCTAGGCCGGGCACAGCAAAGTCCTTAACATTGCGCGTAACCATGATGCAGTTATGGGTAAGAGCCGTAGCAGCCAATAGAGTATCGATGGCGTTAAGGGTGTGTCGGGGTGGTAAATGAGCGGTCAGGTACCCCCAACGCTCGGCAACTTCCTGGTCAATTGGCAGGACGTTTTCTCCGAACCATTTTGGCAATTCATTCTCCAACCACAAGAGCAAGAAACTTTTTTTCCTGCTGGCAGGCGTTTTTTCAACACCGCGGCGAATCTCACCAAGCGTGAGCACACTGATATAAAGAGATTCTGTTGGGGCATCCGTCAGCCATTTCTGGACAGTCTTATCCGGTTGTGGCCGAATGGTTTCTGAAAGAATATTGGTGTCCAGTAAATATTTCATAAGTCGATGTCCCGAATCCTGGTTTGATCCCGTTCAAACGAAATTTCCGCGCCTTTAAGGGGAGAATGCCTCATAAAGTCGAACAAATTCGGCTTTGAACCAAGGAGAAGATCATATTCCTGCTTTGATAAAAGAACAACTTCTTCCTTCCCTCTAACGGTTAAGGTTTGTGGCCCCTCCTGAACACATAAACGCACAACCTCACTCAAACGGGCTTTAGCTTCCTGTAATTGCCATGTTTGCATTGCTGTCTTCTCCTGACTAGACTGACTAGTTATTAATATAGCATGAAATGTGATTTTGTCAAGGTGTGGGCTATCTTTTTAGTGGTGAAGGGGACAAAATTCGTAAGAATAGACTTAGCTATAGAGAAAAGCTAACTTTTTTCTATTCACCCCCCTCTAAAAAATTCCCCTCTCCTTTTTAGGGAAATCCGATATACTCCCTTCAAAAGAACAGAAGAGAAGGAAAAGGGAATGGCCAAGGCATCGGTGCGGTTTGTTTGTCAAGATTGCGGAACGTGGCATTCTAAGTGGGGCGGTAAATGTGAGGGTTGTGGCACTTGGAACCGTTTGGTGGAAGAACAAGTGGAGCGTAAACGGGGAGCTGGCCGACCTTCATCGGTTGAGTTTGTGGGCATCGTGGGGGACACACCAACGGAACCGAGAAAATTGACCCATATCGGGGAATTTGACCGCGTCTGCGGAGGTGGGGTTGTTCCGGGTTCCGTCCTGCTGGTTGGGGGA
The DNA here is from genome assembly GCA_964641635.1 of uncultured Candidatus Finniella sp. GTDB lineage: Bacteria > Pseudomonadota > Alphaproteobacteria > Paracaedibacterales > VGCI01 > VGCI01. The sequence continues at coordinate 1,330 of CAZXMD010000140.1, forward strand.
GACCCCGGTATCGGAAAATCCACATTACTGCTCCAGGTGGTGGCGGCCTTGGCGCGTCAGGTTCCGTGCGCCTACATCTCCGGAGAAGAAGCCGTGGCCCAGGTGCGATTGCGCGCCCAACGCTTAGGAGTTGAGGGAGGGTCGCAACTCCACCTGGCGTCCGCCACCAATGTGACGGATATTCTGGGTGCGCTCGATGAGATGGGCAATATCGAACTGGTTATTATTGATTCCATTCAAACTATGGCCATAGATGCGATTGAGTCGGCGCCCGGAACCGTTTCGCAAGTGCGTGCATGTGCCCATGAACTCATCGTTGCCGCCAAGAAGCGCAATATTATTGTAGTTCTAGTCGGTCATGTGACCAAAGAAGGCGTGTTAGCGGGGCCCCGTGTCCTGGAACATATGGTTGATACGGTTCTTTATTTTGAGGGGGAGCGGAACTACCATTACCGCATTTTGCGCTCCGTTAAAAACCGCTACGGTGCAACGGACGAAATCGGTGTTTTTGAAATGACAGATCAGGGATTAAGTGAAGTTCCTAATCCGTCCGCTTTGTTTCTCAACGACCATAACCAGGATGTCAGTGGCTCAGCCATTTTTGCAGGCATTGAGGGAACCCGGCCAATCTTGAGCGAAATCCAGGCTTTGGTGGCGCCAACGTATCTGGCGTCTCCCCGGCGGACAGCCGTGGGGTGGGATGCAGGGCGCTTATCTATGATTCTGGCGGTTCTGGAATCCCGCTGTGGGTTGATTTTCGGGAACAAGGATGTTTACCTGAATGTGGCCGGTGGGTTAAAGATAACGGAACCGGCCGCGGATTTGGCCGTTGCAGCTGCTTTGGTTTCTGCATTGGTCAATGTGCCGATTCCGCCGCAAAGTGTTTTCTTTGGGGAGGTCGGTTTGGCAGGGGAAGTTCGGCCTGTCGCCCAGGCAGAGAACCGCCTAAAAGAAGCCGAAAAATTAGGATTTACCCGCGCCTATTGCGCCCTTCCCACTCAGCAGAAAGGCGCTGTTGGAAAAGGCGGAATCGAGTTTATTCATGTCATGAAGTACCTGATTGAATTGTTGGACTTTTTGCCAAAGTTACCTCATAATAAAGCAAAACAGATGGCGGTTTAAAAGCATTTTTGGAGTTAATGTTAAGAAATGAATGGGTTAGATATTGTCATTCTTGTGGCATTTTTTGCCTCGACGCTTATTGGAGCGATGCGGGGCTTTACAAAGGAATTGTTAAGCTTATTCAGTTGGGGTGGCGCCGTAACTTCTTCTTATGTATTTTTACCGATTGCCCGGAGCCTGGTGACCCCCTACATTGCAAATCCCATGATGGCGGATGGCGCCGCTATTTTTTGCCTGTTTATTGTTTCCTTGATTTTATTGAGTATTACGGCCAACGTCATTGCCGGGTATATTCATGAAAGTTCTTTTAGGGGGGTTGACCATTCGCTCGGGTTTGGGTTTGGGATCTTGCGGGGTGTTGTTTTTATCAGTGCGGCGGAGCTTATTTTTAGTACTTTTTCACCCCGTCATGCTCAATCAGAAACTTTTCAGAATGCCCGATTTATTCCGATGGCGCGGAAAGGCGGGGACACCCTTTTACAGATTTTGCCAAGTGCGGCTCGTGAGTGGGTCCTTGATCAAGCCATAAAAGTGGAAAACCAGCTACATGCAAAAGCGAAAGAGAATTTGAAGAGCGATGCGGCAAGGTATATGGGAACGCAGCAGGGCGATCATTCAGCCTTACCATCCCCTCACCATTCTGAAGGACAGCTGCCCGGACAAATCCCTCCACCCAGCTTACCATTAACAATTCATGGTCACCCGAATAGCCAGCCCGATGGGGCTCAGGGACAATCCCAGATGGTTGTCATTCGTCCCCCTCAACCTGGCCAGACCCCTCAATTGGCGACGGCTCCTGCAGGCGCGCCGATGGTGGCGCATCCTGAAGAAAGACAGGCGAGGGCGGCGCCGCCGTCGGCCAGATCAAATGTAAGAGGCATAGGGCAGGCTGCCGTACGTCGGGATACTCAGGCAACAGTAGATGAGCTGGCGCGCTTAAAACCGCGGGCGACCGAAAAAGAAGATAGCGGTTATACCCGAGGCCAGAGGGATGATATGAACCGTTTATTTCAGGCTGCTAATGGAGAATAGGATGATAAAATATTGGATCATTGTTATTGGAGTGTTTACTTCGTTCGCAGGGGCACTCAGTAAAGAGATTCCTTCCTCAAAAATTATTATTCCGACGTGGACAATGGTATTGGATATTGTGGGCTCAAAGGACTTGCCTCGTAATTTTCGAACGACCCGGGACCCACTTCCTGAAACTTTTGAAGCATCAGGTTTATCGAGCCTCAATATGTCCGGAAGCGCCCAATTCTCGGCTTTGCAATTTAAAACTTTTCTTGAGTGCCTGGAAAATTTTGGTGTTTCTCCCCGTCAAGTTCTTGTTGTGGATTTGCGGGAAGAACCCCATGCGTTCATCAATGGCAATGCCTTCACATGGTATGCGCAAAAAGCGTGGTGGACCCAAAACGACCCGGTAGCTTTTGTTGTTGAGAACGAAAAACAGCGTCTGGCCGCTTTATCCCTGGGGCAGCCTGTTTTGTTGAAATACATTGCGCATAAAGACGAAGCCGGGGGCGTGCAGCGCTTAACAGACCATTCTTATGTGATTACTTCCCTTATGACGGAAGAGCAGGTGGTCAGGGAAGCGGGCACCCACTATGTCCGGTTGCCGGTGACCGACCATATGCGGCCGGATGATAAAGATGTGGAGCAGTTTTTGGGTTTGCTTAAAAGGTTACCCCCTCAAACATGGGTCCATTTTCATTGCCACGCGGGACGCGGGAGAACATCGACCTTTATGATAATGTATGACATAATCCGCAATCCAGAACTGTCTAAAAAAGCAATTATAGACCGTCAAGTTCAGCTCGGTTCACTGGATGTGCGGCGCCTTTCCGGTTCTTTGAAGGCACATAAGCATCCTAATGAGAAGTTACGAAGGCATTTTATCGATCTTTTTTATGAGTATGTGCATGCACCAGATGGGTATGGTCGGAATTCGTGGACAAAGTGGAATATGCAGAGGTACATGAATTTTTTAAAATCGGATGAAAACCATGAAAGTAACGACACTTTCCGAAATTCAAGAGTGGTTTCCTCAAAGAGGGTTCAATCCCAATAAATATGAAAACGGTTATGTCTTTGGGATTGCCGGGTCGCGCTCATTTCCGGGGGCTGCGGTCTTGTCGGCTACGGCTGCTGCAAAGGTAGGGGCAGGGGGCGTCCGGTGCCTTGTTCCACAATCCGTATGGCCAGTCATGGCTGCCCATGTTGTCGAGATTATGCTGAAAAGCGTGATAGAGACGGATGATGGTGGTATCGCCCTTGAGGCTTTATCTGAAATTCCTTCTTTAATAAAGAAATGTAAGGCCGGGTGGATGGGGTGTGGCATCGGGCGTCATCCCGAAACCGTTTCATTCATTCGCGAAGCCTTAAAGCAGATTCAGGTTCCCATGGTTTTGGATGCGGATGCTTTGATGGCCGTTGATCCGGCCTTCATCGAACGACACGCCCGAGGGAAGTGGATTTTAACCCCCCATGAAGGGGAGTTGGCGCGTCTTATTGGCAGAACGCGCGTCACC
>CAZXMD010000141.1:0-4950 GCA_964641635.1 uncultured Candidatus Finniella sp.
CCCTTCTCGGGAGAGGTGGGCTCTGAAAGGGGCGGGTGAGGGTGCTCATGCCAGCTGTCAAACAGGTTATATTCTCTACCTCTCACTATATCGCATTCGCTCCTCGCGTCGGAATATGGCAAACAACAAGCCCCTTATCCGTTATTTTGGAGGATTTTTAAAAAATGAGGGGTAGCGAGCAGGTTATGACTTTAACCCCAAATCTTTAGCCTCAATACGGCGGATTTCGTCCCGCAAGCGCGCAGCCTCTTCAAATTCCAGATTGGCTGCCGCATCGTGCATGCGCCGTTCCAGATCTGCCAGATGGGTCTTCAGGGATTTTCCAACCAGGTGGGGGGCGTCGGTTATATCAACCGTTAAATGGTCCGCTTCATAGACACTCCCCAAGATATTTGTGATGCCACGCTTAATCGTCTCCGGGGTAATGCCGTGGGTAATATTGTAGGCTTGCTGCTTTTCGCGCCGCCGGTTTGTTTCCCCCAAAGCTTCTGTCATCGATCGCGTCATCTTATCCGCATAAAGGATCACGCGCCCGTCCACATTTCGGGCAGCCCGCCCAATGGTTTGGATGAGGGATGTTTTGGAGCGCAAATATCCCTCTTTATCCGCATCCAGAATAGCCACAAGGCCACATTCAGGAATGTCAAGCCCTTCGCGCAGCAGGTTAATGCCGATCAATACATCACAAACCCCAAGGCGCAGATTTCGGATGATTTCAATGCGGTCGAGCGTTTCAACGTCCGAGTGCATATACCGAACCTTAAAGCCGGCTTCGGCTAGATACTCTGTCAACGCTTCAGCCATTTTCTTGGTCAGCGTCGTTACCAGAACACGCATCCCCTTTTCAACCGTGTCACGGCATTCGGCAATAAGATCGTCCACCTGATGATCGCAAGGGCGGACTACACAAATGGGGTCAATCAACCCCGTAGGCCGGATAATCTGCTCAATAAATTCTCCGTGGGTTTGTTCCAACTCCCAGGGACCGGGCGTTGCGGAAACAAACACCGTTTGGGGACGCAAAGCCTCCCATTCCTCAAATTTTAAGGGGCGGTTATCTTTGCAGGACGGCAACCGGAAGCCATATTCGCTTAAGGTTTCTTTACGGGAGCGATCGCCTTTATACATGCCATTGAGCTGGGGAACTGTCACGTGGCTTTCATCGACAATTAAAAGGGCGTTTTTTGGCAAATATTCAAAGAGGGTTGGGGGAGGTTCTCCAGGAGCCCTGCCTGTTAAATAACGGGAGTAATTCTCAATCCCGGCACAAGATCCGGTCGCCGCCATCATTTCCACGTCAAATTTTACCCGTTGCTCCAAACGCTGCGCTTCCAGCAGCTTATTGGCCTGGCGAAATTCTTCCAGACGGATGGCCAGATCCACATGAATCTGCTTGATGGCCTGCTGCATTGTTGGCCCTGGCGTCACATAATGACTATTGGCAAAAATGCGAATTGTCTCAAGGTTTTGATACCGCTCCCCCGTTAAAGAATCCATTTCCTGAATGGATTCAACCTCATCCCCAAAAAAGCTGATGCGCCAGGCACGGTCTTCATAGTGGGCGGGAAATAATTCCACCACATCTCCCCGGACACGAAAAACGCCCCGTACAAAGGACAGATCATTGCGCTTATAGTGCAGCGCTACCAACCGCCGGATAAAATCCCCTCTTTCGATGTATTGACCAACACTTAAAGGGAGGATCATTTCGCTATAGGTTTCAACGCCTCCGATGCCGTAAATACACGAGACACTGGCGACGATGATGACATCCGGTCGCTCTAACAGCGCCCGGGTCGCCGAGTGGCGCATGCGGTCAATCTGCTCATTAATGGAGGACTCTTTTTCAATAAACGTATCCGTTCGGGCGACATAGGCTTCCGGTTGATAATAGTCATAATAGGAAACGAAATATTCAACGGCATTGTTGGGAAAAAAGGACTTCATTTCTCCATACAATTGGGCTGCTAGAATTTTATTCGGGGCCAAAACCAGGGCAGGGCGCTGAACCGCTTGAATCGCGTGCGCCATCGTGAATGTTTTGCCGGACCCCGTTACCCCCAAAAGAACCTGGTCTTTAGCGCCACTTTGAAGATTACCCACAATAGTCTCAATGGCTTGTGGTTGATCTCCCGCAGGAACAAAGGGGGATTCAATTTTTAAGGGGGTGTTGTCCATCGTCAAGTCTTTGATTGTTTCTTAAGGTTCCTTGGATTATAGAACTGCAGGGAGAGAATGCAATCTTTTCTTGCTATCCAAGAAAAATGCGGCTAAAAAACAAGGAGTATTATAGGCGTTTTGGGACATTAGGGACGCACGCAGTTACGTATTTGGAGCATCTGTTATGAAGTCAATAAAAAATGTCATCATTTCTGGCCGGGAAGTCCTGCCTCTCGTTGAAGGGGGGAAGGGAATTGCTGTCTCTAATGGTGAGAGTTCCGGCGCTTGGGCAGCTGCCGGTGGTGTTGGAACATTCTCAGCTGTAAATGCGGATGCCCATGATGCGCATGGAAATTTAATTCCCGTTGTTTATCATGGTAAAACCCGTCGCGAACGTCATGAAGAATTGGTCCAATACTCCATTCAAGGCGGCATTACACAAGCCAGGATTGCCCATGAACGGTCCAATGGCCGGGGGCGCATCCATATGAATGTTCTATGGGAAATGGGCGCCGTTGAACCAATCTTGCATGGTGTCCTGTCACAGGTTAAAGGGCTGGTTCATGGGGTTACGTGCGGCGCGGGGATGCCTTATAAACTTGCTGAAATTTGTGCACACTATGGTGTTCATTACTACCCTATCGTGTCGTCTGCCCGGGCTTTCCGTATTTTATGGAAGCGCGCCTATAACCGCTTCCCGGATTCCTTAGGGGGCGTTGTTTATGAAGATCCCTGGCTTGCCGGCGGTCACAATGGCTTGTCAAACAGCGAGCACCCCGATCATCCTGAAAACCCATTGCCACGGGTTATTGAGCTTCGGGCGGCCATGCGAGAATGTGGTCTTGAGAACACCCCCATTTTTATGGCTGGTGGCGTCTGGTGTTTAAGTGAGTGGCAGGACTGGTTGGATAATCCTGAAATTGGCCCCATAGCCTTTCAGTTTGGGACCCGTCCTCTCTTGACCCAGGAAAGCCCCATATCAGACGCCTGGAAGAAAAAGCTGTTCACGTTGAAAGAAGGGGATATCCGCCTGAACCGTTTTAGCCCGACAGGTTTCTATTCCTCAGCCGTGCGCAATGATTTCTTGCTGGAACTGGAAGCGAGGTCTCAACGGCAGGTGGCTTATAGCATCGCGGCCGTGGGGGAGCATACCGAAGCGTTTCCTGTAGGCGCAAGGGGACGGCTCGTTTATTTGACTGCCCACGACAAAGAGCAAGTTGAGTCCTGGGTGAAGGCCGGCTATGTGGATGCGATGCGCACGCCGGATTCCACCCTTGTGTTTGTCACGCCGCCTCAGCAAAATGAGATTTTGACAGACCAGATTAATTGTATGGGATGCTTATCCGCCTGCAATTTCAGCAATTGGGCCCAAAATGAAGAAGGATCAACCCACCGCAAAGCGGATCCCCGTTCTTACTGCATCCAGAAAACCCTTCAGGCCATTAGCCACAGCGATGACGTCAACCACCAGTTGATGTTCGCCGGCCACCAGGCCTACCGCTTTGCCAAAGACCCCTTCTATGCCAATGGTTTTGTTCCCACCGTCCAGCAATTGGTCGAACGCCTCCAAACGGGGAATTAATTTACAAGGAGTAGGCGGTAGCGTCTATCTATGGTAAGGTAATAAGGATCCGATCTTTCTGGATTTTTGTTTAATCACTTGAAAAGAAGGGGACTTGAGCATGGTAAAGAAAAGAAACTGGATTCTTTTGGCTGACAGTGGAAACGCCCGCATCATAGAAAGAGTGGCCCCGTTTGGTAAACTCAAGGAAGTCTTGAATTTAACCCACACTCACGAATCGACCCACGAACATGGGGATGATCGCCCGGGACGAAACTTTGAAAGCGCTTCTCCCACCCGCCATGCCTATGAACCTCATTCTGACTGGCATGAACTTCAAAAAGATATCTTTGCAAAAGAGCTGGCAACCCTTTTAAAGGATGCTTACCAGACCCAAAAATTTGAGGAACTGTCCATTATCAGCCCACCTCAAATGCTCGGTCTTTTGCGTTTCCACCTTAATAATAGCCCTGTCCATACGCGCATTATAAAAGAGGCGGATAAAAATATCCTAGCCATGCCATTGGAGCAGGTTCAAGATTACGTGGATAGTTTGCCGGTGAAGAGATAGGGCGGGTGTTTTCTGCTCAGCTTATGATCCTTTAAAAAAGATTGCATATAAAAATCCTGTCAGAATCGTTATAAACAGGCCGTTGACTTTAGGTACTCCCGAAAAGCGGGATTAATGCTCTGTCCCCGCCACAAGGCGCACCGGAACTCCCGGTCAATCTTATCCATAAAATCGATAACTTGATCGTAAGTATCCGCATCTGTCGGGATCATGATCTGTGTTTCCTCCCCCCTTGATGTGGTGACCTGGTCTTCCGAAATAAGGAAGCGGCGGTAAAATTTCAGGTAGTCCAAATCAGCCTCGTTAACCGGGTCATTCAGCGTGAGCATGAGGTTGGCGGCATCTTTTTGTTCGCAGAACAACAAAAGCTGCTCCAGAACTTTGAGTTGGAACTGACCCATAAGCAGTTCCTGAAGGTAGCCGTCGAAGCTTGTTTTCTCATTCAGTTTCTGAAGGCTGATGGAGGGAAAGCTGCACGCCACAATCGGTGCGAGGTATCCACCGCCTTCACCTTCTTCCTCCAGAGAAACAAAGATTTCTTTAACCTCCAGGGTCATCTCACACAGCAATTGGTGGGTATAATCTTTGGCTCTGAAAACATGGAGATTTGGGGAGAACTCCTGGATATGAACGAGAAATGAATCGCTGAGGGTGGCCA
>CAZXMD010000142.1:0-3943 GCA_964641635.1 uncultured Candidatus Finniella sp.
TCATCGCATGGAGCCGATCAGGATTTTCTTGTCTGGCTCGAGCCTGGTTATAAAGGTCCACGTTTAACGACAAAACGATCTTCGCCCTGGTTGCTTCGCACGCACAGTCCTTGGTGCAACCACAGTTCAAAGGGTAAAGGAGGATGGCTTTGATGTGATGGAATACATCATAAGGAACAAAATCACGATATCGGCTTAAAAAGTCAGGCGGGAACTCTTGGTACTTATCCCATAGGTTCGTCAATCTCACCACTCCTGTAAAGCGTCGCAAAGGTGTCGCAAAAGCCAAAGCGACACTTTCCAAACCACAATAGATAAGCTTTCCGCCCCTTACAAGCCATATTTTTGAACTTGTCGCATTGTCGCGCTGTCGCATGGGGGGTATGAAGGAGGAAAAATCCTATGATAAGGGGCTAAGCTTGAGTTTTCCTTGGCATAATAAATGCCTATGTTCCGTAGGATGAGAAAAAAGCAGTTGCTGTGGTCGTTTAATTAGAGAGGATAACCGTTTGCTTGAACGAGGGACAATTATTATGCTCCCTTCAAAAGTATACCTAGAGTATACCCGAAGATTTTAGTTTCACTCCACACTTTCTTGAAACCCGCGGTTTCTATGGTGGGCGCTGACGGATTCGAACCGTCGACCCGCTGATTAAGAGTCTTAGATTCTAATGTATTCCTGGCTTTATCTTTGTCCGTAAAAGCCTATTTTTCCGTTGTTTTCTGTCACTTTTATTTTTCTTGTATCTTTTTAAGTATTGTCTTTTTCTCTCTCATTTGCTACCTATATGCTACCTAGAAATGGAGAGGCCCCATGCCGAAGCTTACCAAAAAAATCGTTGAGTCAACTGCGCCTCAAAACAAGGATGTCATCTTATGGGATTCGGAAGCCAGTGGGTTTTTCTGTAAAATAACCCCTGCTGGCAAGCGCTCCTACTTCCTTTATTATCGTACCAATGACCGACGGCAACGACGGCCTAAGATTGGGGATCATGGCATTATCACTTGTGAACAAGCTCGAGGCATGGCCCAACGATGGTTGCTGGAAGTGAGCCAAGGGAATGATCCATCGGGAGACAAACAAGAGCTTCGTAACGCTCCTACCCTTAAAGAGCTTGCCGAGCAATATATGCAAGAGTATGCCCCCCGCAAAAAAGCGTCGAGCCAGAAAGAAGACCAACGCTTATGGGAACAACATATCCTCCCGACGTTAGGTAATTTAAAGGTATCTTCGTTAGAGAGGAGCGATATTGCTAAACTCCACCATGCCTTATCTGGCCTTCCCATAACGGCGAACCGTGCCCTTAGCCTTTTGTCGAAAGCTCTAAACCTGGCAGAATTATGGGGCTATCGCCCCAACCATTCCAACCCGTGCTTGCATATCAAAAAATATGCAGAAAACAAACGGGAACGCTTCTTAAGTCAGGAAGAAATTAATAAGCTTATGCAGGCTTTAAATGAAGAAGAAAAAGACTCTGAGAATCCTTGGGTTATTTATGCCATTCGCTTGCTGCTAATTACGGGATGCCGCTTGAATGAAATCTTGACCCTCAAATGGGCGGAAGTCGATTTTGATAACCAATGTCTCCGCCTGAGCGACAGCAAAACGGGCAAAAAGCTGGTCTATTTATCAACTTCTGCCCTCGACCTTTTCAAAAGCGTCCCTCGCACCGATGGCAACCCTTATGTCATCTGTGGCGCAAAAGACAAAGCCCATCTCATCAATTTGCAAAAACCCTGGCGACGCATTCGGGCAAAAGTCGGCCTTCAGGATGTACGTCTGCATGATTTACGGCATACCTTCGCTTCCATTGCTGCCAGCAAAGGATTGTCCCTACCCATCATTGGCGCCCTACTGGGCCACAAGCAGACTCAAACGACCGCGCGTTATGCCCATCTCATCGGCCAGCCTCTATTGGAAGCAAGTGAGAAGATCAGTGGTGAGATTATGAAACGGAATAAATAGGGTAACAAGATAGACGGCAAGAGCTTTGAGGCAATTGTCAGTGTACTTGCCTCAAGAGTGAAGCAAAAAAACCAAGATAGCTGCAGGTTGAACATCATGCATAGAAATCTTATTTTATTTTTTGTCTCAAATGCATACTGCAGGGGTGCAAAAATAAATAAAATTAAAGTTGAGAAATTTTATATTTATGCTATTATGCACACTATGAGTATGCAAAAACAAAACAAATTAAAGTACCTGTGGAAGCTGTGGCCATCCCACACGGCGCTTCCAATCTCATTTCTCAAAGAAAAAGGCTTTACTAAGTCCCTCATTCAAAAATATGTTTCATCCGGTTGGATGACGTATTTAGATCGAGGCGTTGTCATCAGGCCGGATGATCGGATTGACTGGCCAGGGATACTATGGGGCGTTCAACAATCCTCCGCTTTCCATATTGGTGGCAAAACAGCTTTGGAGCTTCAAGGGAAATCCCATTACATCCGTTTTAGGGAAACCACGGTTTTTCTATTTTCTGACCACAGCCTTAAACTCCCCTTTTGGCTTAAGAAAGAAACGCTCGTCCCTCAATTTATTCACGTTAAAACGAATTTCTTGCCAAATACGGTGGGGTTAAGTGAGCATGATTTTGGAGAATTTAGCCTCAAAATTTCCAATCCTGCCCGAGCGTTTTTGGAGTATATGTATTTGCTTAAAAAGACGGACGCCTATGATGAGGCTTATTATCTCATGGAGAACCTTGGATTTGTAAGCCCCGCCCTATTCCAGGAGGTTTTAGAAGCCTGTCACTCCATTAAGATCAAACGCCTGGTTCTATGCCTAGCAAAAAAAGTGCAGGTGCAGTGGTTAGGCGCGTTAGATTTCTCGAGGATAGACCTTGGAAAAGGACCGCGAGAAGCCGTGTTAGGGGGTAAATACGACCCTGAATATCAAATAACCTACCCCCGAGATTGGGACAAAGACGAAGATGAAGTTATATTTTGAAAAACAAACACAGCTTCTTTTAAAGGTGATCGGTACGGTGGTTTCCCACCCTTCTTATGCGTTAAAGGGGGGAACGGCGATTAATTTCTTTCACTCAAATATGCCAAGGCTTTCCGTTGATATTGACCTGGCTTACACAAAAATCAATGCAAGAGAAGAGTTCCTTGCTGAAAACGATCTGTTTTTCAAGCAGCTTAAAGAAAAGCTTCAAGATAAACATCGTTGCACGGCTGATCTTGTCAAAACAAAAGACTTAATCCCAAAACAAATTATCATCTCTGAAGGGGAGACGGACATAAAAATTGAGGCTAATTTAGTTCTCAGAGGGACAGTGTACCCCATCATTTTGAAGGAATCATGTCCAAAAATTGAACACATCTATGGATTAAAGGCGAAGCTGAATACCCTCTCTTTAGACGATTTATTTGCGGGTAAGTTTTGTGCCGCTTTGGACAGGCAGCATCCGCGTGATTTATTTGATGTCATGATGTTCTTTAAAGAACAATCGATAACAGCCCATCTAAAAAAAGCCTTTCTGGTTTATTTACTCAGTGGAAATAGACCCATTTCTGAGATGATTAACCCCAATCGAATTGACCAGCGGCTTCTTTTTGAAAGCCAATTTAGGGGAATGACGGACGTCAATGTATCTTATGAGGAGCTTGAAGAAAGTCGAGAGATGCTTATCCAACGCCTTGATCAAGCGCTGGAACAGCAAGACAGGCAATTTCTCTTGTCCTTCAAAACAGGAAATCCAGACTGGCACCTATTAGGTATTGATCATGCAAAAGATTTGCCCGCCATCAAATGGAAACTGCATAACATCAGCATGATGACTTCTGAAAAACATAAGGAAATGCTAAGAAGGCTTGAGGATAAGTTGTCTTAGGCAGATTAGGAGGCTGGCGATTAGTCAGCAGCCTGCTGACCGATTGTCTCTTTTTGAATTTTTACTAAATCTTGATTGATTTTATCAAGGTTGACTTTGTATTG
>CAZXMD010000142.1:3953-4895 GCA_964641635.1 uncultured Candidatus Finniella sp.
TAGAGCCAAACCCTCCTTGGGGGTCTAACCGACACTCAATCCATTTTTTCTCAATTAACTCATCTATATGTTTTTTGATATGTAGCTTTGTAAAATCAAGTAAACTTTCCTTAGATATAGCTACATAGCTTGCTTTAAACCAATCACCTTCTTTTTTACTTCGTTCAATAAAATATTCCAATAGAATAGCTTTTTTATAGTTTCCTGTTAGTTTGATATACTTATCTCTTAGTATAATTTCTTTTACCATAACAATTTTCTCTTAATATCTCAATTATATTAACACATAAAGCATATTAAATCCTCTCGCAACGAACTAAAAATATATCGTATTATTTTTATGTTGATATCTTTTTTATAACATGATAAATATGTTTCTATATTGTAGCTAACCAAAGAGGAGATATCCGATGACGTGCCCCTTATTGATTGCTGAACCACCCTTTCAAGTGCTCCCCGCCCTCGCTGAGGCTGTTGGGTTCAATGAAGCCGCTGTCCTTCAGGTTATCCATTATTGGCTTAGCCCTGAAGGGAATGCTCATTTTAAAGACGACCGGTATTGGGTAGAAAACGTTTTTAACCGCCTCTACCAACGGTTCTTTTTTTGGGACGAGGATACCATTGGATATATACTCGCTCAGCTTGAGCAATCGGGCATTTTAATTGCGGTCCAGGAATTCAATGAAATGACATACCACACCATCGACTATGGGCGTTTAAAAGGGAGAGATGGAGCCCCTGTAAAACTCGTCCCTGTTGCGCCTTTTATCCAAGATATCCTCCCCAAAGCTAATAAAAATAGACGGCCCTCCTTTCGGGCAGAAACACATGTGAAAGGCCCTAATCTTTATGTCATGGAGGCGCAAGATTTGGCACATTTCTTGGCGTGTGAGCTGGTCTTAGAAATTCAAGAAAGTGAAGCCACTATGAAGGATTTAAGGG
>CAZXMD010000143.1:0-4431 GCA_964641635.1 uncultured Candidatus Finniella sp.
AGACTTTTTCATCATGGGGAATAATGCCTTTAAAATCCCGCATCAAGGTTTGGGCGCAATTGTGGAGGTTGCGGGCGCGGCTATAATAACCAAGTCCCTGCCAATTATGAAAAACATCATCCAGTGTCGCTTTTGCCAAACTTTCGATCACGGGCCATCGTGTCACAAATCTGGAAAAATAATCCTTTACGGTCGCCACCGTTGTTTGTTGCAGCATGATTTCACTGAGCCACACATGGTAAGGATTGGGGGAATAGCCAGGTACGGCGCGCCAGGGAAGTACACGCTGACTGGCATCATACCAAGCTAGCAATTCTTCTTCTAACGCCTTGACAAATGATGTTTTTAATAGCATTTAGCCTCTTACTTAAATCAAATATAAATGCTCTCCTATAAGAGGAGAAACGTTAGTGTTGAGTTTTTATATACACGAATAAGAAGTATTGAAAAATGAAATCATATATCATAACAGCGTTTGCGACAACGGCAACCCTTGCAGCCTCTCACGCTGCAGGAGACAAGGGCACCAGCGAGAAAGAGAAATGCTATGGCATTGCCAAAGCCGGGAAAATGACTGTGCAAGCGCCAATAAATCCCACGAATGTGCCGACCACGCGACGAAGGACAACGATCCGAATGAGTGGGCTTATGCCGAAAAAGGCAAGTGCAAAGAAATGGGTGGTTCACCAACAGCCCCTACTGCTTAATGGTTTCGAAGGGGGAAACTTCCCCCTCATGCGCCGTACTGAAACAACGTTTTTCCATTCTGGCGAAGCCAGTAGCGCAGATTTTTGTACTCAGGACAAAAGCCCTCAACAATTTTCCAGAACCGGGGGCTGTGGTTCATTTCTTTCAAATGGGCAACTTCATGGGCGCACAAATAATCCGCCACCTGTTCTGGGGCAAAAACCAGTCGCCAGGAATAGGATATATTGCCATTGGGACTGCAACTCCCCCAACGGCTTCGCGTATCCCGTAATGTAATGCGATTGACAGGCTTATCTAATTGACTGGCGTAAAGAGTTGTGCGCGATGTTAAAAATTGAGTGGCAACCTGGTGGAGGGATTTTTCAACACACATCCCAAATTTTTCAACTGGTGCGTGAACCAGCAAGTGGTCCTCGCCCCACCAGGAGCGAAATGATTGCGAAGGCTTATGGCGCAGTTCATAATGTTTTCCAAAAACGGGCAAGACCATTCCTTCAGCGTAGGGTAGTTTCTGGAATATTCTTGCCATTTGTTTTCCAAGCCACGGTTTTGATTTTTCAATAAATCCGATAACTTGCTTTTTTGAATGGTACAAAGGGACGGTGAGAATGATTTCTCCTCCACCATCGGGTCGCAAACGCAACGTTAAACGCTTGGCTTTAGAGTTCTCTCTTACCACCAAAGGTAACGATTTACCTTCAATTAAAAGAGACGTTGGCAGCACGCTTATGAACGCCCCGTTGTTTTAAGACCCCGTTGTTTTTCTCCACTCTCTCGCTGAGATTCCTCAGCCAAGGCCTGCACCAGCTTCAAAATTTTTTTTCGTTGTTTGGGGTCAAAAATCTGATGATATGCACGCATCAATTCCAGTGTTTCGCGTTTCATGGCAGGATCAGGTTGATAGCAAGAATCCCCTTCTTCAGCTAAGGATAAATCGCCAAATCCTTCAAAGAAATACGATATGGGCGTGTGAAGAACTTTACTCATATCATACAACCGGCTTGCACCAATACGGTTGGCGCCCCGCTCATATTTTTGGACTTGCTGGAAGGATAGGCCGATTGCCGCCCCGAGTTGATCCTGACTTAAACCCAATGCTGACCGCCGAAGTCGCACCCGACCTCCAACGTGGATGTCAACATCATGCGGCTTTCCCTTTTTCGGAGAAGACATTTCTTGATTTAACATATCCATTTTTTCTTTCTTTATAAAATGTCAATTTCTTCTTTTTTGATAAGGACAATAAGCAACTGCTAAAGCAATAAATAAGAGTAAGATTCCAGAAAACAGAAGATCGCCCCATCGCCGGTATAACGTAGCATAACTAAGGGGTTTTGGTAAAGTAAAGTCTATAAAACCGATTTCATTTAATTCAAGGCGATACAAAATTTTCCCAAAAGAGTCAACGACAGCAGAAATACCATTATTGGCAGAACGAACAAGTGGGATACCTTCCTCAATGGCACGAACCCGGACAATTTGGAGGTGTTGGTAGGGCCCTGGAGTTTGGCCGTACCAAGCATCATTGGTAAGGTTGAGCATCCACTGAGGCTGGCTCTTTCCATCCACAACCTCGCGGGGGAAAATAGCTTCATAGCAAATCAAGGGGCTCACACTTGGCAAGCCAGGAAGGGACAGTGTCTGAATCCCAGGGCCTGGCGTATAATCCCTATCTCCATAGGTTAACTTCTTAAACGATAAAAAGGAACGAAACGGCATATATTCCCCAAAGGGAACCAAATGCGACTTATCATAGACGCCAACCCGGTTGCCCTTATTGTCCAGAGCCATCATGCTCGTGCGTAATTTTCCTTCTGTTTCCCGCGGGGCTCCAAATAGAACCAGTCCTTCCGGAGGGGCTGCCTCACCCAATATTTTCAACAAGGGAGGAGACTCCTCTACCAACGCCGTGACGCTGGCTTCCGGCCAAATGACGGCCGCGAGTGGTTTTTCTGCAGGTAAATGGGAGAGGGCCAAGTATCGCTCCAAATTTTCCTGAAAATGTTCGGCTAGCCATTTCGTTTGCTGGGGGATACTGGCTTGCACAATTCTCAAATTCACGCCAAGTCCTTCTGATTGAGCGATCCCTCCAGCTTGGGTCACGCGGTAGTCCCCCCAAATCCACAAAATCCCCATGCCTACAAGAACACTTGCAATCCATGCTTTATGCCGACTTGCAAAGATACACGCCGCCAGAGTTGTGATAGCCGTTAACCCATAGATTCCAACAAGGGAAGTTACCTGAAGCAAGGGGGTATCCCAGGCGTAACCCAGCAAATTCCAAGGAAATCCTGTTAAGATGTGTCCTCGCAGCCACTCAGAAATTGACCAGATGGCAGCAAAAGCAAATACGCGAGCCAATGGTGTTGTTACGCTTTGAAAAGTGATAAGAGATACAAAAGCCGGGAAAAAGGATAAGCACAAAGGGAGGCCAATAGCTGCAAAAGGAATTGCAAACCACATACCAAGTGTTCTTGGACCATTGCCCAACCAATAAAGACCGCCCAAAAAATACCCAAAACCAAAGACCCACCCTAACCAAAATGCTGTTTTTGCAGTTTTGACGTTCTCAAGAAGGATAAGGAATCCTGAAAAAGCGATGGGGAGTAGTATCCAGCAGTGAGCTGGAGGCATTGCCAGGGAAGCCAAACCACCAAACACCCAGCTTAACCAAAAAGGACTTATCGTGGATAAAGACATTGTCCAGGAATGCACTTTTGCCCGGGTTGCTTGAAACATTTTCTTGGCAATCCTTCCTAATCCTGGGCCCAAAATTCCAGGTTCTCCATTTATTATGATGGACATAGCAAGAGAATAAGAACATTCTCTGCTTCTCCTTAACACGGACTCTTAATTATACATGCTTTAAAGAATTTTGCAAATCTCTTCAAATGATAGGCGGGTCGAACGAGGAAAGAGTTTGGAAGAATCCCCATAACCTAAATTACAAAGGAAATTTGATCGAATGGGTGTACCGGCAAAAAAAGCCTCATCAACTGCGGCGTTATCAAAACCGGACATCGGGCCACAATCCAAGCCCAATGCCCTTGCCGCCAACATAAAGTAGGCCCCTTGTAATGTGCCGTTTCGAAAAGCTGTTTCTTGAATGTAAGCAGCTTTCCCAACGAACCAACTGCGTGCATCCGTATGGGGAAAGAGTTTGGGCAATTGTTCATAAAACTCAAAGTCATAGGCAATAATGGCTGTTACAGGAGCAGCCATTGTCTTGGCAACATTTGCTTCATTAAGGCATGATTTAAGCCTGGCTTTTGCCTCAAAGGACTTCACAAAAGCAATGCGCATGGGGCAGCAATTTGCACTTGTGGGCCCCATCTTGGCTAAATCATAGGCCTGATGAAGCAGGTCATCTTCAACGGGTTTATCCAACCACACAGAATGCGTCCGCCCTTCGAGAAACATTAAATCAAGTAAATTTGTTGTCATCGCCACGAAACTCCTTCACTATTAGAGTAGCAAAGATATTATTACGATACTCTTAATGGATATAAAATAATGCTTTGAAGTGCTTGACAAGAACAATTGACTAAGAATTCTGTGCGCGCTACGAGTAAAGTAAACAACGATGAGGGACGATCTTATGAAATCATTCTTGAAAAAGCTACTTCTGATATCTTTAGGGTTAACGCCTCTATCAACGATCCAACCTGCAGTGGCGGCAATAGAGCAATCTCGGCAAGACCAAATCAAACAAATTCAGAACTA
>CAZXMD010000143.1:4441-4867 GCA_964641635.1 uncultured Candidatus Finniella sp.
ATAATCCGGATGGTTCAAAGGTTGCCGGAAAAATGTACCTAAAACGGCTGGGCCGGGAAAGCTTTGGTAAGTTGCGCCTTGAATACACCCCTCCAGCCTTGATCAAAATCATTGCGAATGGGGAGGTCCTGCGTCATGAAGATGGGGATACAAAGGAAGTCAATGAGTATTCAATTGATAGCACGCCCGCAAGCTTCTTATTGCGTCATAAAATTGATTTCTTTGACGACTTGGAAGTTAAAAAAATGGAGACCAAAGGGCATAAAATATATCTTACGGTCTCACGCCCTGGAGATGAGGGGGTTGCACTCACCTTGATTTTTGTGACATCGCCTATGTTGCGATTACAGGGATGGATCGCCATTGACGGACAAGCCAACGAAACTCATGTTGTTTTAACGCAAGTTGAAATTGGCGTGTCATTGG
>CAZXMD010000144.1:0-4848 GCA_964641635.1 uncultured Candidatus Finniella sp.
AAAGGAAAACACCTGCCCCCTGGAAGATACTGTCCCCCATGAAGCAAATGGCGTGACTGTTTTTTCTGAATCATCTGAAAGATATAATATCCCTGAAGTCCCAGGAAGAAGCAATTCGCAGTATCCTGAAATAGGCGTGTTTGCATCTTTTAGAGAAGGACAAACCTGTATGGCATCTGTCATCTCTTTCAAAAGGCGTAATTCTTTTGCGTGCCGGCTTGATTCCAGAAGCTGCACCTTCAACGTATTTTTTGTTTCCTGAAGCATTAATGCCTGCTTGTTAATAATTTGCCGTGCGCGAATTGCAGAAAACAAAAAGAGAGCTAAAAGGATCCCTGCGATCACAATAAGCTTTGAAAGAAGAGTAGATTGATACTTATTAAACAGTTCGCTTGACGGCCAAACTTTAACAACCCAATGGGAGTTATAAAATGGTATTTCTTTTACGGAACTTATATGCTTAAAGACCTCACTGGATGACTTGAAAAAACTCTTTTTTGGATCTTTTCCTTCAAAAAAAGCGACTTCAAATTTAGAGAGCTGCACTTTATTAAGGACTTCCCGAAGCATAACGCCAACGTCTATAGACGCAATAATATAGCCCCTGAACATCTTGCCTTTGAAAATCGGAAGAGCAATGTATAGTGCCCGCTCTCCAGACTTCAACTGAAAAACATTACTTATCCTAACACTCCCTTCACTTTTGGCTATCTCCAGGTCCTTTTGAAGAAAGGGATGATTAAGAAGCTCGCGCTTAAGGATATTTTCGTTGCCTTTAAGCGGCGCAAATCCTTGAACGTTATAATAGGGATCAACCCATTCTATGGTTTTGAAAAATGGGCTTTTATTCCTTTAAAAATCAACAGTTCTGACCCACAGTCTTTGCGATATTTCAGGATATTCTTCTAAATGGAGCTCCAGGTGCTCAATATCCGAAATCCGCTCATCTACAATTCGCGTAACCAACCCTTTAATCTTGGCGGCTTCTAATGATACGAGATCATTCAATCGCTCCATTCCCTGCTGAAGTGAGGATCTCCACAAAAGAGAGGTCAGACAACACACGAAGACTGCGGCCAAATAAGGGGATTTTGAAGAAAGGTTAATCTCTTCCAGGCTGTCTTTTGAATAAACAAAGGCGATAATGCCGCCACTCGCGATTATAAAACCAATAGCGGTATGGAGCGCCATTGGCGTAAGTCTTGCCCACTCATAGGTTGCAGAAAGATCTGCCGCATAACCAAGCAATGAAGTTGATGCAAGAACAAGGACACCAATCCCCAATACTAAGGTTAAATAATACATTAACTTTGGAACTTGTTTAAAAGAAAGAAGAATAAGCCCAAAGCCACAAGCAATAAAACAGATCGATGAGTTGGGACTCATCCGCCCTGGCGCCGATGTGTTTAAACTTACATCTGTTTTGAGAAAGAAGGTATCAATCCCAAAGTCAACGTTTACTATAAATTGTAGCAGAATAATCCCGGAAAATGCGATTGAGGCAATTCCCAATAGGGCTGCCCACTTATGGTACTTAGTCACAAGCGTCATAAGACCTAGGCCCAACAACACAAAGTTAAAGGCTGTATTGAAATACATGGGCGTTAAGTTTGGACGTATTTGATAGAAGAGATAGTTATCCGTATACCACCCCAGAATAGCAACTAACCCAAGCGTCAGACATAGCCCACCCGCAAGTCGGGTCATAAAAGGGATGAGGTCTATTGTTGAAAAAAAATTCGTCAGCCTTGACATGAACAACCAGTTTTTGCTGAGAGTGTTTACCGATAAATTCATTTTAACATAAACTTCTTTCTACGTTTCAAAACCGTCGACATGACTTACCAAATGAGCTTTGCCCTCTGACAAATCACACTTCATTTTCCCTCATAATGATTAAATTTTGATAAAGATAAGGGGCGAGCTTTCACGGCTCTTTTGCGCGCTATTCCCCCATTAATATGCGGCTCGCCTGCTCCGTCGGCTCATAATGCCCACCCCTGAATTGACTGTGGACAATTTGGCCGCTTCTGTTAATGACATGAATCGTCGGCCAGAGGCGTGTATGAAAAGCCCTCCAGATATGGATACCCTCTTAAATAAGAGATGTTATTTAAAGAAGACGCCATTAGAGAAAAAAGCAAGTTTAACAAATCATTGGTTAGGGGGCCATCCTTCTGAGCTTCAACTTACGATGTCTTAACAGAGTTATTGGCAAGGTGCTTTGCCTCTTCCCACAATTCAAGCAAGAAATCAAAGGGCTGACCCTTGAGGGTCGAAAAACCACGGCCTTTTATAATCTGTTGAAGGGCCTCTAAACGCGCCCCAAACTTGCTGTTAGCCTGCTCAAGCGTTTCTTCAACATCAAGACCTTCAAATACACAGAGCGAGATGGCGGCATGTAACAGGTCGCCCACCTCTTCCTGTAGTCTTTTACGGCCCTCTCTCATTTGTATCGTGCGCTTTATCTCATCACATTCACTAATGGCCTGATCGATAATCATTTCCGTATTCGGCCAGTCAAATCCCATAAGGCTTGTTTGCCGCTCAAGAACGATCAGTTTTTGTAAAGGGCTCATAATTCTCTCCGACAGTACCGATTTTAAAATCACGAGGCGCATGGACGACGCGGGACGGTATAAGGAATGCCTGAACAAAACCCCAGACTTTCTCAAACACGCGGCACAATGCACCATTTGCCATAACATTGCAGCTTGTAATTAAAGGGTCAAGGACCACATTGAGCGCTAAAATAATTGCAATCATTTCCGGGGTAAAATTGAGATAGTTTTCGTAAATCGGCAGCATGATGAAGATCGCTCCCCCAAGCACAGCCGCTGTTGCAAAACGTGCGAGCACAAACACATTGCTAAAGACAATCCAGGTCATCAAATCCGGATTATGTCCATAAAAATGTCGGTAAATCATGAAGCATAAAAACGTTTGGGCAAGACAATCCCCAATTTGCTGGATATTTGTCGTGGCGGGAATGATGGCTTTGGCCAAAAGAGGATTTTTGAGATTTTTGGCGGACCCTTCAATCGTCCAAGGCATTGTGGACATACTGCAACTTGAGGTTAGGGCCATGGCCCCCGCAGGAAGAAGATTTTTGATATTCAGCAATGTCGCCCGTAATGACCAACCTGCCCCCAAGGCAAATAGGAGGGTAATATATAGCACTAAAAATAGAGTAAGGCACATTGTTAAAACAGCATAATGGGTCAAAACATGGTCGAGAAGTTTCGTTTGAATCATGTGCGCCACAAACCCAAGAACAAACACCGGAATAAGGCGCGCAAAAACTTTTGTAAGAAGCCATTGTGCAAAATTCTTGCCCTGTCCAAGAAACTGCTTCAGCAAAGGTCCTTTGGCAAATGCGGAAATGCACCCCAAAACAAGGCCCGCAAAAGCCCCCTTCTCTGCTGACCACCAGCTGGGCCGCACCAGGGAAAGCCGCCACAAAGGTTCAAAGCGATTTTCGAGGGCTGCCACTTTAATGAGAGGCAAATGATCAGCCACCAAAGCTGCCGTACCATAAGCATACCAGACGCTGCTTAAATTTGAACATGTTTCAAAGATAATAAGGGTAAGGATAAAAAGCGGTGCCCGCCGCTCAAAGGAACTCACCGTATAGGCAATAAAAAAAGCAACAACAATGGGCAAATTCCAGATGAGAAGATCCTTGATGAACAAGCTGATCGTGTAAAACGTCTGATGCGCCACGGGAGGTAGAAAAGGCGCCAACAGCACGTATACCGTGAGGACAAGAATTGTTTGAACGCTTCTTTGCTGGAGGCCCAAGAAAAGCTTTGAAAGTAAATCATTCATATCTAAGCATCCCGCCCTTTAGCGTGAGGGAGCTTTATTTACCTTAACTTAACCATTCCCCCACGAACTCTGATGCACGCTTCAACGCCTTTGCATCAATAGTTGTTGTATACCCCTTCTCCTGAAGAACCGCAACGATTGTTTCTGTCGCCACATTGCCTTTAGCTTTCTCTCCTGCCTTGGTAGCTGCATAAGGGCATCCCCCAAGACCATGGACTGCCGCATCAACAACACGGATTCCTTGGCTTAAAGCCTCCAGAACATTTGGGACGGCATTGCCAAAAGTATCATGGCAGTGAATGGCCAGTTTCTCAACAGGCACAAGGGTAGAAACGGCCTGAACCATCGCTCGGATGCTTTGGGGGGTTCCACGGCCAATGGTGTCCCCGAGGGAAATTTCCACACATCCCAAATCCAGGAGGCGACTGGCAACAGTGGCAACAGCTTGGGGAGAGATATCTCCTTCATAAGGGCACGTAATCGCACAAGAAACATATCCACGCACCCGAATTCCCTCATTGTCCGCCATTTTCATCACAGGCTTAAACCGCTCAAAACCCTCTTCAAGAGAACAGTTGGTGTTTTTCTGGCTAAAAGTCTCGGATGCGGCCGTAAAAATAGACACACACCGTACCCCTGCCGATAGGGCATCCTCCATTCCCCGTTCATTGGGAACCAGGGCGGAATACCGACAATCCGGGTTTTGATGGATCTGACGAAAAACCAGATCCGTATCCGCCATTTGCGGGATCCATCTGGGAGAAACAAAGCTGCCCACCTCAATTTCTGAAAAACCACACCGGGACAGGAGATCAATCAGCTGAACCCGCCTATCAACAGGCATAACGTTTGCTTCATTCTGAAGCCCATCCCGCGGCCCAACTTCGACGATGTTGATGGGAGGAAGAGATGTTACAACTCTCAAGTTTTTTTTACCTTGCTTCTGGTTTTATATTCTAATCTCACTTGATCGAGATTTAGTTTTGGTAGCTCTTGGTGAATGTAATTCAAAGCTTTCTG
>CAZXMD010000145.1:0-4831 GCA_964641635.1 uncultured Candidatus Finniella sp.
GCTAATATAACAGAGCATGCCACCTTCAACACCAACAGCAATTATAGTATGTCACGAAAACGAGCCATAGCGAGTTTGCGTGGGTGAGGGGTATGTCGCCACACAAAACTTCGTTCTTGTGAGTTACAGCCCCCCTTAATCCAACTGTAACAAAAACACAACAGGCCGCTACATTCTGTCGCACACTTGTATGTAAAAGATTTAATTAAATAGAAATCTAATCTTACCATAAAGTGTATGTATTAGTTTTGTTTAATAATTAATGAGGAGACGGACAAATGAAGTTAAAATTATTCACCATCGGATTATTAGCGACGCTCGTTATGGCAAACCAAGCTGAAGCGATGATGAAGAGGACGTATGAGGCGCCAAAAATAGAATCAGAACTTCAGGAACATAAAAATGTTCAGTCAAAGATAGCACCAAAACTTGACGTAGCTACGCATGGTGACATAGAGCATGCAGCACAGGATATTAATGACTCAATAGGTAAACATCCCCATGCACCTGCCCGCACTGGAACAACGGTTAACCACAAAATTGCAGACGTCAATGCCAGACTCGGCAAAAAGGCAGCAGGCTCTGCAGGCGACTCTACCCATCATAGGGTAACTGACATTATGAGCGTCCAAGGTGCCGTAACTAACGCAGCCGCTGCTCCGGGAGCTAAAACTGGAAATATTGGTGCAGCTCCGGGTGACTTGGCGGGCACTGCAATCAAAAATGAAGAAGCTATTTTAGCACGCTTAAAAGCTTGGGCAAATGCAAATGATGTCGCAATAAAAGCTGGTCGAGCTATTCAAGCAGAGTTTGTAGCAAATACGACTTCCACACCCGGAACTGCCCCTGGAGCGGGCACCTGGCTCGTAGTAGGGGATTGGACTGCTGCCGCTGCTGCTGGTGACATTGAAACCTTCCTAGCCGCTTTAGGTATGTAAAGTAAGTACTTTTTTTGAGGTTCTTACGAGATTGAACTTCAAGAGAGGACACAAGTATTCTAACAAAGGAGTAAAAGAGATGAAGAAGAAAGTATTATTAGCCTCTGTCTTAGCAAGCGCCTTTGGCTACCAGGCCCAGGCAGCGGTACCTCCCCATTCCGGTTTTTCCGTGGGAGTCAATTTAGGGCATACAAGCGTTGATGGAAAGTTGAATCGCGCCCTTACCGCACCTGTAGCAGATAGCAGTAATTTGGGTGCTCGTTCCCCTGTTCTTGGGCTTTTTCTTGGATATGGATGGGCCGCGGGTTCCCCTGGGGCCTATTTAGGCGGTGAAATTTTTGGCCAAATTGAAAATGTGAAAGCCAAACGGGAAGACTTTATTAACCTTGTTGATTTCGGATTAACAACAAGACTGGAAACGAAAAACACCTTTGGCGCTGCTGCAAAGATAGGCTACGTTTGCAAAGAAATGCTGTTCTTTGGAAAAATAGGAGTCACAACAACAAAGTGGAAGTTTAATTTTGAAAATGCTTCAGACACTGCCCAAAATACATCCATAAACTCCCGTAAAACAGGATTCCTTCTTGGTATCGGTATGGATTATGCGATTGCCAAAAATTGGACGATCGGTGGGGAATATCTCTACACGATGTATAGGTCGTTAAAGCTGAGCATTCCAGCGACTCCTGCTGCGAATGGTGCAACGTTCGACTACAAACCAAAGGTCAGCACCTTTAACCTTCGGTTAAAGTACACGTTCTAATAGCCAGGCTACTCGACAACAGAAAAGAGAGGCGAAAAACGCCTCCCTTTTTTGATTGTTGATCCCCCTCACCAGCCTTCTTCACCCATTCTGGAAAAAATGCAAATTGGGAGATTGATTCCCAAATTGCAAGTTGGTATGCTTAAAGGAAAGGTTGCAAGGAGTTTACATGTCGATTATACCTCGCTCAGCTTACCTGGAGGCAATCCAGAACGCATTTCGCAGCCATCCCATCTGTGCCCTTTTGGGCCCCCGGCAGTGTGGAAAGACAACATTAGCTCAACAGTATGTTAAGGATCACAAGGGTTCCGTTCATTACTATGATCTAGAAGACCCCGATGATATCAAAATCTTTGATAATCCAAACCTGGTATTGGAGCATTTGAAGGGTCTCATTGTTATTGATGAGGTTCAAAGAAGCCCAGATTTATTCCCCTACTTACGGGTTCTGGTTGATCGTCATTACGCCAATGAGCGATCAGGAACGCCATTAAATTTCCCCTCACCCCCCATACGCTTTGCGCTCCGCGCCACCCTCTCCCCCGAAGGGAAGAGGTAAAGCAGCCAGCACCTGTATTTTTACCTCTCCCCTTGTGGGAGAGGTCACGATAAACGAGCCAAAGCGAGTTTGCGTGGGTGAGGGGTATTATTCCTTACCTCACAACCTTCTGCCGATGGAAGTGGTGGGTTTCCTTAACAAAATAAAGCAGGAACCAGCTGACGGCAATGCCGGCCGGAATGGCCATGATAGCGCTGTGATACGCGGCTTCACTATAGATGCGGACACCGTCCGCCCCAAGAGTTCCATCCCAGAACCAGTCCAAAAGCTCCCCTAACAGGGGCTGGAAGATAATGCCGCTCATCATCACAATGGCGTTGGTAAACCCAAGGGCTGTTCCGCTGATGCGGCGAGGGGAGATTTCCTTGACGCAGGCAAACACCAGAACCTGGCCGCCATTGCAAACGCCCCCTACAAAAAGCAGGGCGAACATCAGCGGCAAGGGAATTTTAGGACCAAAAACGATTGTGAGAAAAATAGCGAACAGCAAGGCGGATGACAGCTTCATGGTGCGCGTGCGGCTTTTGAGTTTCTCAGAAACCCAGGCCGCCAAATGGCCACCAAAGGCAAAACCCACAAAGATCATCACGGTTGCAAAGGACGCATATTCATTGTCAATGCCATAGGTCTGCATTAAATAGGGCACGCCCCAGAGTTCGGCAAAGGCTGTAATGGGCAACCACATCAGGGACCCGAAAAGCGCGATCAGCCACACTTGAGGATTTGTAACCAATAACAGGAAAGACTTCCGAAGAGGGATTTCATGAGTATGATGGGGCCTCTGCCCGGAGAGGTAGTCTTTGGGATGGTCTCTAACCATAAGCCAGGCAAGCACCGTCACAACAATGCCGGCAAAAGCAAGAATGAGAGTGGCTTCGCGCCAGCCGCCCAGATTATTGACCATCCAGGCCAGCGGCGGGCCGCCAAAGGTGCCCCCGATAGTGCCCATCATATTGGTGAGCCCCAGCATCACGGCAAATCTGGTCGGTGAAAACCACTCAGCCACGACTTTTAAACAGCTGATAAAGGCGCAAGCCGACCCCGCGCCAATGAGAAAGCGCCCGACTTTTGCCCAGATTAAGGCATCGCCCACCAGCTCATCCCCAAGGGCGAATAAAAATGCGCCCATCGTGCATAAAGCGGCGGAGGCGGTAATAACGCGGCGGGCCCCTAAGGCATCCACCATCACCCCGCACGGAACCTGAAGCACCACATAAGCATACAGGTAGCAGGAAACCAGAACGCCCAAAGCTGTTGATGTTAAAGAAAAATCATGCATCAACCCTTGGGTCATGACGCTGGGGGAAACCCGCAGGATACACTCGTACAGAAAAAAAGTCCCGGCACAAGCCCAGATCACCCAGGATTGAAGGGAATTCAGGTGGCTCTTTGCCTGTGGTTGAGCTATTTTGCTGATATTGTCTTCAACTGTTGCGGCAAGCGCATTTGTTTCCATCATCTTTATCTTTCTTCAAAAACGTCAAGGTATACTGCAACCCCTCACCCGCCACTTCGTGCCGACCTCTCCCACAAAGGGGAGAGGTAACAGCCAGCACCTGTATTTTTACCTCTCCCCTTGTGGGAGAGGTCGCGAGGAACGAGCGGGTGAGGGGTTGCGATGACTGAATTTTATTCCGTCACACGTCCAGGATGTGTTTCTCGGACAAACCGTAAAATCACCCAGGCTAATACCAGACTTGCAGGAATAGCAAGCAAAGCAGACTGGTAGGCTTCCACGCTATAAATTTTTAGACCACTCGGACCAATTTCCCCTTCTTCAAATAAATCGATCAACTTTCCCAACAGGCTTTGAAAGATCGGAGCGCTTGCCATAGTGAGGGCATTCATAAAGCCCATAGTGGTGCCACTAAATTGAGGCGGGTTAATTTCTTTAGCCGCCGCAAAGTTCAGAATTTGCCATCCACAAAAGAATCCGGCAAGAAAAAGAAGCGTAAAAACCCCATAAAGCGGCATGTCGTTTATATATATCGCCGGCAGGAAAGTGCAAAGCGCCCCGATTGCCCCAATCGACATGACCTTGCGGTGGCTCCGCCAGTAATTTGCCAACAACGGGCTGACCAGGCATCCCGCCGCCATACCGATGAATATCAACATGCTTCCATCCGAAGCAGATTCGCTGTTCATTCCATAAGCGGTCATTAAATACGGTATTCCCCACATCTCCGCAAAGGCAGATAAAATCGTATACATCAAGGCGGCGTAAATACCGATGAGCCACGTTTGCGGGTTCGAGGTAATCACTTTCAAACCATCAAACAGATGACCAAAAGTCATGGGTTCCTGTGGGGTTGTCGGGTGGGTCCCGCCATTCGGATGGTCCCGGATAATGAGCCAGGCCGCAGCTGTTACCCCAATGCCGACAACGGCTGCTATGGTCATCGCCATACGCCAGTCTGTCGCTGTTACCAATATGGCTAACGGCTTTCCGCCGCAGATTCCGCCAAATGTTCCCATCATCATGGTAATGCCGGCAATGACGGCAAAACGCTCCAGGCGAAACCATTCGGACGCGATCTTCAGGCAACTTAAGTACGCGCAAGCTGACCCCGC
>CAZXMD010000146.1:0-4831 GCA_964641635.1 uncultured Candidatus Finniella sp.
GGTCATACCAACTATCCACCAGCATCGCTTTTAAAGGAGCTGCCTGGTCTCCCGTTGGGGCCGGTAGACGCGTAACAATAGCTTCAAGAACATCCTCAATGCCAATACCTGTCTTGGAGGATATCAGGAGGGCATCGCTGGCGTCTAATCCAATCACATCCTCGATCTGGGCTTTCACGCGGTCCGGTTCTGCGGCAGGTAAGTCGATTTTATTGAGGATGGGAATAATTTCATGATTGTTATCAATGGCTTGATAAACGTTTGCGAGTGTTTGCGCCTCAACGCCCTGGCTGGCGTCAACGATTAAGAGCGACCCTTCACACGCCGCTAAGGAACGGCTCACCTCATAGGCAAAGTCCACGTGTCCCGGCGTGTCCATGAGATTTAGGGTATAGGTTATTCCATCCTTGGCTTTATAAGTCAACCGAACGGTTTGAGCTTTAATGGTAATGCCACGTTCCCGCTCAATGTCCATGGAGTCGAGAATTTGCTGTTTCATCTCCCGGGACTCAAGGCCACCACAATATTCAATGAGACGATCAGCAAGGGTTGATTTTCCGTGGTCGATGTGGGCAATAATCGAGAAATTTCGAATGGTTGAGAGGTCGCTCATTGGGTTCTTAAGGCTCCGCCAGTTGCTTTGATAACACTTGAAACAATGTTATCGCATACTTCTGTGATTTGTGCATCTGTTAAGGTGCCACTTTGCGGTTCTAGGCGAACCTCAATGGCTAAGGACTTTTTGCCTTTTTCGAGCCTATCTCCTGTATACACGTCAAAAATATGAATGGTTGTAATAAGTGAACGGTCTACTTTTGCGACGGTTTTGACAATCTGGTCAGCAGTAACGGCGTCATCCACAACAAAAGCAAAGTCCCGCATCACCGGCTGGTACGGCGAGAGCTGGAAGCTTGTTTTTTTGAGCCGCAAGGGGGGCAATTGATCCAGGAAGACCTCAAATCCGGCAAAGCCGCCCTGTCCTGACATATCCGTTATGATTCCGGGATGAATCTCTCCAAAAAGGGCAAAGGTCCGGTTTCCCTGTTTAATGCTTCCTTTGCGTCCCGGGTGATAATAATCCGGGCCTGTTGCGTCAATCTGAAGAGAAGATTCAGCAACACCCAACGTTGCCAAAACAGCTAATGCATGGGCTTTGGCGTCAAATACATCTACAAACCGGGGCGCTTGCGCCCAGTGCCGGGGGCCCGTTTGTCCTGCCAACAGGCCTGTGGCGACTGCTATTTGAGCGCCTTTCTCAAACTGAGGGCCGACTTCAAACAGGGCGACTGCTCCTTGAGCGCGGTCATGGTTGCGAATAGCAGCCTGAATTAAATTTGGAAGTATGGAGGGACGCATAAACCCCATTTCAACGCTAATGGGATTCGCTAACCGTAAAGACGGGTCTATTTCACCGAATTTCTGGGCGATATTCTCGTCCATAAAAGACCAGGTGATGGCTTCATTTAATCCCCTAGCGGCCAAGAGATGCTTAACGATAGAAGGAACTGAGACTCCTTCCCTTTTCATGTCAGGAGGGGGAAGGGAAGTTGCGGGAATCTGGTCGTATCCTTTTAAGCGCAAAATCTCCTCCACCAAATCTGCAGACCCTTCAATGTCTGGACGGTAAGAAGGCGCTATGGCCGTAAGCTCAGTTTCAGAAGAAGAAACAATTGTAAAGCCCAAGGCTTCGAGAAGCCCTTTGGCTTCTATTATGGGAATATCACACCCGCTTAAGCGGGTCAGCTTCTCATGGGTCAAGGTTATGGGAAGCGGATTTGCTTTCGGCGCCGGATTCTTGTGGGTTGTTACACCGCTTTCACTAGGGGCGCCACCACACCAGTCAAGAATTAAATTAGCAGCCTGCGTGAGCCCTTGCGCTATGCTCGACGGGTCAACACCCCGTTCAAAACGGGTCCGTGCATCGCTTAAGATTGATAAGGCTCGACCTGTAAGGGCTGTGCGAATGGGGTCAAATGTGGCGCATTCAATCAGCACATCAACCGTATCCTCAAGGCACCCTGTATTCATCCCTCCAATAATACCGCCGAGGGAGAGTACGCCGGTTTCATCAGAAATAACAGTCATCCCCTCATCCAGGGTATAATCTTTACCGTTCAGGGCCGTGAGGGTTTCCCCCGCCTTTGCCAGGCGGATGGTTAGGTTCCCCTTAACTTTGTTGAGATCAAAGACATGCAAAGGCCGCCCCAGGTCGAAAGTCAGATAGTTTGTTACATCCACCAGCGCTGAAATGGGGCGCAGACCAACCGCACGCAAGCGCCGTTGAACCCAGTCCGGGCTTGGGCCATTTTTTAATCCCCGAATAGCAAGGACTTGAAAGTCAGAACAGGCTTGACTGTCTTCAATGGTAACGGATACCGGGCACGGAAAAGTTCCAGGGATTTCTTTGCGAACCATGGGTTTTAAGACACCGATGCCGCTGGCAGCCAGGTCACGGGCGATTCCGCGCACGCCAAAGCAGTCCCCCCGGTTGGGAGTGATAGAAATGTCGATGATGGGGTCCGCTAATCCCAGAGCTTCTGCTAAAGGCGTACCAGCCGGCAAAGAGGTGTCAAGATCAAGGATTCCGTCCGATTCTTCACCCATTTCCAATTCTGTTGCGGAGCAGAACATTCCGAAACTTTCTACATCACGGATTTTGCCTTTTTTCAAAACGGTTCCGGTGGATGGAATGGTCACCCCTTCAGGGGCAAAAGCCACTTTCATACCGGCGCGAACATTGGGGGCGCCACAAACCACTTGAATGCGCGTCCCCGTTCCAGCATCGGCAAAACATAAGCTGAGGCGATCAGCATTGGGATGGCGGCCTGCTTCTACGACATCGGCAACGACAAACCCTTTCAGCTTTTCAGCAGGGTCTTCAATGCTTTCAACTTCCAGGCCCAGATTCACGAGTTTTTCAGCAATTTCAGACAAAGACGCCGTTGTTTCCAGATGGTCTTTTAACCAGGATAAGGTGAATTTCATGATTTTACGCTCCCACTTGAAGATGGGGGGAGAAGCCGTAGTGTTTTAAACATCGGGTATCACTCTCGAAGAAGGGGCGAAGATCGGGCAGGCCGTATTTGAGCATGCTGATGCGATCAAGACCCATCCCCCAGGCAAATCCTTGATAGACTTCCGGGTCGATGCCACAATTTATCAAGACCTTTGGGTGCACCATTCCGCAGCCTAAGATTTCCAGCCAGTCCTTGCCGCTGCCAATTTTTAAAGCGCCTCCCTCCCGGGAACAACCGATATCGACTTCCGCAGAAGGTTCCGTAAACGGGAAAAAGCTGGGACGAAAGCGCATGGGCAAGTCTGCAATGCCAAAATAATGGCGCAAGAAATCCGTAATCGTGCTTTTTAAGTGGCCCATGTGAATGTCCTTATCGATAACCAATCCTTCGACCTGATGAAACATCGGCGTGTGGGTGGCGTCAAATTCGTTTCTATAAACACGCCCCAGAGATAAAATGCGGATAGGCGGCTGTGATTTCTTCATGGTGCGGATCTGAACAGACGACGTATGGGTTCGAAGCAACATTTTTTCCACATTGAAATAAAACGTATCAACAGATTGACGGGCAGGGTGGTGCTCCGGAATATTCAGGGCCGTAAAATTATGCTCCTCATCTTCAATATCAGATCCTTCAGCTACGGCAAACCCGGCTTTGGCAAAATACCCCGTGATTTCTTCAATCGTGCGGGTGATAGGGTGCAAGGTGCCCACCAGTTCTGGGCGGGTGGAAAGAGTCACATCAACGGCTTCTGCAGCAAGTTGAGCTTCTAGGGCATTTGCAGAAAGGTCTGCACGCCTTATCTCTATATAACCATGAATCGCATCTTTTAACCGGTTAATCTCGGCGCCCTTTTCCCGCCGTTGATCGGGATCTAAAGTTCCGAGAGTTTTAAGCATTTGCGTAATTTCGCCGGATTTTCCCAACAGACGGACGCGTATATCCTCCAGCGTTTTTAAGGAGTCGCACTGGCTGATTTCCTGTTCCCAATTTTGCAAGGCCTGACCCATAAAACTTCGTCCTTAAAATTTAATTCTTCATGTAGAAAAATTCCGTCATTGCGAGCACCCCATAAGACCCGTAGGGTCGGGGTGCGCGGCAATCCAGAAAAACTGCGAAGCAGTTTAAATAAGACGCACACCGTAAACAGCCTGGATTGCCACGTCGCATATGCTCCTCGCAATGACGTAAATTATCTACAATATCGAATCTGTATAAATTCCCTCTATTCTCGTTTTTAGCACAAACCATCTAAAAGACTCAATGTGAATGACGCTTTTTC
The DNA here is from genome assembly GCA_964641635.1 of uncultured Candidatus Finniella sp. Classification (GTDB taxonomy): domain Bacteria; phylum Pseudomonadota; class Alphaproteobacteria; order Paracaedibacterales; family VGCI01; genus VGCI01. The sequence continues at coordinate 4,300 of CAZXMD010000146.1, forward strand.
TTGAAGGAATTATGCTTTATGATTGTAGACTTTTCTCACTCGACATGGCAGCTGCATATTAAATTGGCCGAAGTTATTGAAATTGTGAACTAGGAAACTCTATTGAGCTAAAAAGTACCGACAATACCAAGTTGGGTCTTAACCTATATATCATGGGTCAATCAATTTGATCATTATAATGATCCTAACAATATCTTAAGTTCATTATAATGATCATTTCATGAGACGGCGCTTTCCTGGCGTGCCATAGAATGTTGACACTTTAAAATGTCAGAAGGGGAGGAGTTAGGGCGCACGCTTGTATTTTGTACCTCTCCCCTTGTGGGGATTTTGTTGAACAATTGTATTTGTATGGTGAAATCTAATGGCTTAGAAAAATTCCGTCATTGCGAGGAGGCACGCTGAAGCGTTAGCGGAGGCGGGCGACGAAGCAATCCATGTATTTGATTCTTGATAATATTTGATGCTGACAGAGAAGAATACATGGATCAACTATGTCGTAAAGCTTTTTCCGTCCTCTAATTTTTTAAGC
>CAZXMD010000147.1:0-4810 GCA_964641635.1 uncultured Candidatus Finniella sp.
AACCTTTTTTAAGAAGAAGGGAATGGTGGGTCCCTTCCTCCACGATCTTCCCCTCATCAAGGACAATAATACGGTCCATCTGAAGAAGGGTAGCTAAACGGTGTGCGACGACCAATACTGTTTTGTCGTGCATCAAATTTTTTAAGTTTTCTTGAATGTAATGTTCTGTTTCTGAATCAAGCGCAGAAGTCGCTTCATCAAGAATAAGTATTTTAGTATTTTTAAGAACGGAGCGCGCAATGGCAAGGCGTTGCCTTTGACCACCGGACAAAGTCGTTCCCCTTTCACCGATAACGGTATCATATCCCTTGGAAAGGGATTGTATGAATCCATCTACATAAGCCCGTTTTGCCGCTTCCTTAACGTCTTCTTCAGAGGCTTGCAAATTTCCATATTTAATATTTTCCAGAATTGTCCGATGAAAAAGCATCGGTTCCTGGGGAATAAAACTAATATTCTGGTGAAGGCTGTCTTGCGTAACTTCTCGAATTTTTTGCCCATCTATAAGGATATCTCCTTCATCTGCATCCATCAACCGCACAAGAAGATTTAAAAAGGTTGTTTTACCGCTGCCGGAACGTCCTACAATGCCAACTTTTTCATGGCCTTTTATTTTTATGGAAAGGTTCACAAAAATCGCCCTTTCTTTCTCAGGCGCATAACAAACGTTTCTAAATTCTATCTCTCCTTCCTTAACTGCCAACGGATAAGCGTTAGGCGCATCCTTAATGGCATGAGGGATCAATATTGTTTTTAAAGCCTGGGAACACTTTCCAATATTTTCAACAAACCGCATATAATGCTGGGATATGTCCCAAACAATATCAATAATTGAAAGAGTTAACGTCAGTACAAGGGCAAAATCACCAATACTAAGGTAGCCTTTTTGACGTTCATTAATCAGATAGTACATTAACATAACAATAAGGACGTTAGCCATAATATCCATGATTGCGCTGCGCTTAAGGTCATTCCACCTTAATTCTTCTGTTTTTGCCATTTTAGCGCTTGCTGTTTCTTCTAAATATTTAATTTCATATTTTCTTCGCGCAAACAAGCGTACAGCCAATATATTCGTAATACTATCGATCATCTTACCAATTAACGTGGTATTATTTTCCGATAACTGTTCAGAGATAACATGGATCCTAAAAGATAAATAATAGCTAACGCCAATAAAGATAAAAATCCACACGATGAGAAGAAGTGCTAAAATTGGCCGTACGGACCACATGGTAAAAGTTATTAAACATAAAGAGAAAATAGGGAGAATAAAATTATATATCGATTCGTCTACAATCCTTTCAGATGTGTCGGCTATTATCGATATCTTACTCACAAGACTGCCCCCAAAATGGTTCTGAAAATAGGCGTGCGAATGCTTTTGAAGGTACTTGATCATACGTATGACTATATTTTTATTAAAACTGGGCATTACCTTCATACAGAGGTAGTCATGGATTCGGCTGGCAATATTAATAAAAATTCTTAAAGAAATGTAAGCAATAATAGGGTTTTTTAATTGAGAAAAAAGGTTTTGTTGATCCAATGAGTACTTTTCAATTATATCTAAAATTATTTTAAGGATATATGGTTCAATTGCCCTATTGGCAGCCCACAAAAACACAATGGAAACAATTGAGAAAATATATAAATAATAGGGTAATAAAAAATTAACAATAAAAGGAAATATTTTTTTAGGGATTTCTTTTTTTACCATTTTATAAACTTCCACAAAATAATATTAAAATAATTACTTAAGAACTGATATTGGCGCCCAAAACAATAAAACCATAAATATAAAATATCCAATTACAAACATACAAGGAACGAACATTTCTCTTATCGTGAGGGACCTCTTGTTTTTATCGGATAGGGTAGCGCCATAGCTTGCCGTAAAAATTTTTACAGGTAAACTTTTTTCAATTTCTACGAGCATACCGTCACGAATATTATTATAACTTTTAATGGATATTAATGAACTGAGCCACGAAACGCACAAACCGACGCCCAATATAAGGGCGCTCCAAATTAAAATTTCTTGCTGTTCCCTAAGTCCTTCAATACCCCTCAAATAAGCCACCACCGAAACCAACAGTGAATTTACGGTAATCCAAAAATTATTGGAGCTTTCTCTCACAGCATTGGTAGAATTTATTGAGTCGGCAATAATCTTATACTGTTCCAGAGCAATTTTTTTATCTTCAGTATTCCTGACAGATATCCAATCCTGATTCTCATTGAGAGCATCCGTTTTATCGTTTTTCATAGGATTTACCCCCCCCTTTTTAATAAATGTCTTTATGTTTTTAAAAAAAATTATTTCCATATAAAACAATACCCAAAATGATCAGCGAAACACCTATTAACCCAAAAATATTAGAGACAACCAAAGGCGTTATATCCCTTTCAAAACCATATAAAAGCCAAAAAAACATTGAAACAAATGAAATGATTGTGGCTACGAAAGAAACGGCATAAGAAGAGTGAAGATAAAATATTTTAAAAACCTGGATATAGGTGGCGAGGTGACCCGCCAGACCCATAGCCGTTGTAATCTTTTCCAGCTTATTTCTTCCTATTTTTTTTAAGATCGTATTGCTCATGGTCATTCCCCCTATCGCAAGAATTCAAACGCCCTTTCCAAAAAAAGCGATTGGTCGCAGCAAATGAGTATAGAAAAGGACAAGTCGGTGGGTAGATATTTTCATTAAAGGGTTCCCCATAACCAGAATCTAAGCCAAGGATTACGGGGAACCGATCTGCATTTTTATGAGAAAAAATTTCCAACTTATTCTTCTTCACTAGAAGCGCTGCCCCGGTGGGAATGCTCTCCCCCCTTCCGCCCCGCTTCACGAACTTTTTCTTTTGGCATGGAGGCAAAACCACGCTTACCGCTTGAGCCTGAAGTATCGTTTCCTTCCTCTTCACCCCTTGATCGTCCGCGGGATTCATGAGGCGCAGCGCCCCCTTTATGCCCAAGTTCTACGTAACCCTCATGCCCAAGCTGCGACGCCCTTGCCTCGCCCCCTTTATGTCCTCTTTCCGACATACCCTCGTGCCCGGCTTTGGCAGCGCTGGCATGTCCTCCTTTACGGGCAATATCCGATACTTTATCATGAGGCATGGAAGCAAACCCCTTGGAAGCATTTTTATCCGTATCTGTCTGGGTGGATTTTGTATTTGTCATAATCAGTCTCCTCTCGATATAAAAAAGAGCAATCTCATTTTTTGGAACCATGACGTTACTCTCTTGGTAAGAAGGGAGCCTTCTTAATGACCGCTCTTTTGCTGTTAACGAATGACCATCTGTTAAACAAGAGAGTCGCTATGGTCACCTCAAATAATACTTACGATCAAATAAGTTTGTTACGTTAATTTATTCACAATTTTCACCTAAAACTTTTTCTTTTTAGCAGGAGGAAAGACCCTGTTCTTAATAGTCTGCTTTATTGCCGCAAAGAATCCTTCCCTATTATCCGGGAGTCTTTTCTCAGGTTTTTTATAACGTTAAAAATCATTGTTTTTTCACTTTGCCCAGTAGTCTTTATTTTTTTATTATAAATTTGTTTGGGAGAAAACCCTCCTAAATCAAAAACAGATACTTCAAGGAGTAAGAATCATGACGAAAAACAAACTACTCTCTATAAAGAAAATTGCATTGCTGGTCGCGCCAATTATGTTTTTTGGTTGCTACCATTCTTTAGCTGCACCGGAGCAAGTATTCACACAAAATCAAAAGACCCAAGAGGAAGTGGTGAAAACGCTTCAAAAATTAGCACAATACGAAATTGATGGGTCTTTTTTGATTAACCAATGCCTTGATAATTTAACCAACCAAGCATTAAAAGGGAAAATTCAGGTCATAGGTAGTGAATACGCAAGCAACATAAAAGAACTTTCAAACCTCTTAATAAAATATGGGGGACATACCCCCGATTACACTAAGGATTTCAAGGGTTACTTTATGAGTGGGTACGCAGCTATGAGAGGCTTTACGGATGAAGGCGCTTTAAAGGCATTGGACACCAACCTTAAATTGATCCTTAAAGCTTTTGAAGCTTCTTTAAGTTCTCCCACCCCGGCAGATGTAAAAAGAGCAATTAAGAATATTTATGAGAACAATAAGAAAGCCGTCGAAACTATTGAAACGCAATTTTAAAAAGCATAACGGCTCAACGATATAATAAGAAAAATGAAAGGAGAAATAGAAAATGGTAACATTTGTTGGAACACAAGAAAACTTTACAGATGCTTTAAAAGAACTTATCGAGCTTGAATATGCCGCAACAGATGCTTATGAGGCGGCCGTTGAACGGCTTGAAAACCCTACATACAAAGAAAAATTAAATGAATTTAGAACAGACCATGAACGGCACATTAAGGAAATTTCCGCACTCCTCAAAAAAAACAACCATGAAGTTCCCCAAAAAGGGACAGTGGGTAAGCGGCTCATAACAATCGGAAAAGTTATCCTGGCCAACATGGTGGGGGATAATACAATTCTAGAAGCCATGAAAAGTAATGAAACAGACACCAATACGGCATATGAACGTCTTGATGGCCATCAAGATAAGTGGCCAGAGGCAAAAGAGTTCATTAAAAATGGTCTTCAAGATGAAAGGCGGCACAAAGCATGGCTGGAGACCACCCTTTCCTAAGGAGATTCCAGCAAAGGGGGGCAGAGAAAAAGCAATTTCCTACTTTTTGCCCCCTTAAATTTGTAATTACCTTTATTAGGGTGATTTTGGATGCTATTACTCCGGCCAGCAAACAGTTTACACCTTGGCTTTACTATTCGGGCTGTCAT
>CAZXMD010000148.1:0-3637 GCA_964641635.1 uncultured Candidatus Finniella sp.
AAGATGCACAGGAAACCTATCAGAAAGACCACTATAAAAAAGTTAAAAAACAAATAAATTTACGCATTTAAATAGACTTTTGTAAATTATCCTTATATCCTATTGATTATTAAATCACATTTCCATTAAAGAATTACTAATTTTAAATTTGAAGATGATTGCGTAATCGCGTATGTGCAGAACTGCTTATTGATCTTTAAGTATTTTTCGTTCTACCCAAAAATATAGAGGATAGGGTAAAAGTCGTAAAAATCTCAAGAACAGAGAGATCGGCTTTGGAAAGTCTATTTGAAAGGATGGGCTTTTAAGTCCTTTGATAATATAACTAGCGGCTTTTTCTGGAGATATTTTCATCGGCATTGAGAATTCATTTTTAGCCGTGAGTCGCGTGTCGACAAAACCGGGGCTTATGATGCGAATATCAATGCCTTTTGATTCAAGCTCAACCTTCATGCCTTCACAAAAGTTCAAAAGGGCGGCTTTGCTGGGCCCATAGACATTTGAATTAGGAAGTCCACTATAGCTGGCAACACTACCGACAAAAATAATTTGGCAGCCTTTTTCTTGAGAAAAACCGGGGCTGACGATCCGCAGCAATCGAACAGCACCCATAAAATTTGTATCAAGGGTTTGAAAGAGTTCTGACGGCACTCCTTCTAAAAGAGGGCCAGGATGATATGTGCCAGCACAATAAATGATAACGTCAATATGTTTTACCTTTATCAAAACTTCCTGAAAAGCCTCAGATATGCTTTCTTCACTCCCAACATCTAAGGGGCAAGTAATGTGCTCCTGACCAGGAAGATTAGATCTGAGGTCTTCTAAAGCTGTTGTCGTGCGACCGCTCAGGATGATAATCGCTCCTTGAATAGCTAAAGCTTCAGCTAACGCCCGCCCAATACCGAAGCTTGCTCCAATCACCCATGCTCGTTTACCTTGCCAGTTTGTAATGGGTTTTGCCATAAGTGTTATCCTTTCTTCATGAATAAGGTCACTTCTCCAACAGTGAAGCCAAATTTCTTCATCTTGGCTTTGTTAATGATAACCTTGTCATCCAAGGCAAACATCCAGTCGTCAAAATCGAATTCGTATTCTGAACCATTTGCAGGAACTTTAAGGCGGTAAGTCCATTGGATTGCATTACCTAAAGATTTTCCTTCTCCCTGACCAATGACGTCGGAGGCTGTGCTGATGACATGATCATCAGCTAAAGCCTCGAGCTTCCAGATTCGTGTGGTTTTTGTGCCGTCACTCCACTGGAAGTTTTCCACAAGTTGTCCTTTGTTCCCCACCCAACTCCCTTCCATTTTGACGGTAAAATGCTTGATGACTTTGCCAGTATAATCTTGAAAGATCCCCCAGGCTTGAAAAGGGCCATTAAAAAATTCTTTGATGCTCACTTTTGGTTTTGCATCCCTATAGTCTTCGAGATTATATCTTTCGCATCCGCCCAAGAGAATAAGAAAGGAGGTTAAAAACTTCGTGATGTATTTCATAAGGACTCCTTTTGATCGATCGGTGAATAGTATAAGAGTATAGCTGCTAAGCTTTTGAACAAACAAGGAATAAGGGCGTACGTAATGTAAAGCATGCGGATACTAGAAGGGCTTTGTGGAGCCAGGCTAAAGCCTGAAGAATCAAGAAGAGAAAGGGAGATGCCAGCGGCAAGAGCGGTTGCTAACTTGGTCGTTACACTCCAGACACCGAAAAAACCTGTGTGCCATTGTTTTTTAGGATCCACCTTATCAATAATATCAGCAAAAATAGCGGGAGGTATAACGACATCTGCCCCCAAACACAATCCGGAAAAGAAACAAATTAAACCATATAAGACGATATCCTCCCTACCAATCCAAAAAGCAAAGCTAAAGGTAATAACGGATACAATCATTCCAACGAGCCAACTAAATTTCTTCGACCTTGTTTTTGCGAGGTGTGTCCATAAACCCATGCCGAGAACAGCCGCCATAAAATAAACCATCAAGAAGACAAAAGTCTGAGAAGATGCTTCTAGAACATGGTCGATAAAGAAGAAAATAAGGGTTGTTGGAATAGCTGACGCTAGAGCGTTTATACCATAAATAAAGACAAGATTACGAAAAGGGAGGTATTGGGTCGCACGTTTAAAAGTTGTCCCTAAAGGGATAGACTTTTGTCCAATGTTTTTGAGGGGAATAGGTTCGGGGCATAATCGATGGAATAATAGTCCACCAACTATTACAAGGATACAAAGAATGTAAGTGGTGACGGTATATGAGCCTATTAATGCAGAAGGGGTGTCAATACCATGCAGAAGGAAAACAGGCATGAGGGATGCGATGATCACGCCAATAACTTTTATGCCTTCCCGGTAAGCGGCTATACGGGTTCGGTCATGGTATTGATCCGTAATGACTGCTCCTAACGACAAATAGGCAATGCTCAAAAGGCTATCAAGGAAGTGAATGCAAAAAAGAGCAAGGGCTAAAGACATAGCAAGCGGCATCAATGAGGTGGGATGAAAAAGAAGATAATAACTTAAGATGAAGGGAGCCAGAGCATACCCGATGATCTGTTTATAAGAAAATTTTGCTCGCACCAATTTATCGAGGCCGATGCCTAATAAGGGATCTTTAATGGCATCAAGGCTTCGCACAATAAGCAGAATAAAGCCAATAATGCCCAAATTCAGCCCAAAAGCAGCATGGTAATATTTTGGGATATGGAGATATAAGGGGACTTCCACAAAAGCCAAAGATGGGGCCAACATTGCATATCCCAGGATTTTCTTGCGGGAGAGTTGGCTCTTTATTTTCATTTAAGCTGCTACTTTTTGAAGCGTAAATTGATAGACATCCGTTCTTTTTGTCGTGAATCCCGCGATACAATAGCTTAAATAAAATTGCCAGAGTTTAATAAAATCTTCTTCAAATCCTAATTCTATAATTCTTTCTTTTGCATCATCAAAGCGTCGCAACCATTCCTGTAAAGTACGAGCATAAGATTGACCAAAGGGATAATCCGCTAAAACAGATAGCCCGGCCTTTTCAGCAGATGATTTAAACTTATTGGGGCTGGGAAGCATACCTCCTGGAAATATATGGAGCTGAATGAAATCAGGCGTCTTGCGGTAGTTTTTGAAGTGTTCGTCTGCAATAGTAATCGTTTGAATAAGGGCTTTACCTCCTGGTTTGAGACAGCTTGAGACTTTAGAAAAATATTTACCCCAATATTTTTCACCAACAGCTTCAAACATTTCAATGCTAACAATACTATCATACTGACCTTGAACTTGCCGATAATCGAGAGGTAGGACTTTTATAGAAGATCCATAAGAGCTTTCGTCGATCATTTTTTTTGTGTGCTTATATTGTTCTTCTGAGATCGTTACACCTGTTACCTGATACCCCCGTTTTGCAGCCTCTTGCAGAAAAGCGCCCCAACCTGACCCAATTTCAAGGATGTGACTTCCTTTTGGAAGATCCAGACTGTCGAAAATGCGCTCTATTTTTTGATGCTGGGCTTCTTCGAGGGTTTCAGCATTTGAAGTGGAGAAAAGAGCAGACGAGTAGCACATACTGGGGTCAAGCCATAAAGAAAAGAAAACATTGCTTAAATCATAATGGCTAAGAATATTTCTTTTGCTGCCCTTGATGTT
>CAZXMD010000148.1:3647-4798 GCA_964641635.1 uncultured Candidatus Finniella sp.
TTTTATTTCCTACGTAAAAAAATCCTTTAACTTCTTTAATGGTTCTTTTTTTTTCATAAAATTCTTTTTTTTTTCCATTACCGCTTGGGAATTTGTTTAATTAAATTTTTGTTATTTTTGCGCATAAAAAAGTGGTAGAATTGACAAATAAGCTTGCGAATACTCCCAAGGTTCAAAAAATTTCTGAGCTGGTCTTCATTTAAAACACCAAGCATAAGCAAATTTGCAAGGTTTGTAGTTTCAACCAAACCTGCTTGGTAGGCCCTTAGAATACCCAATTCGCCTTGCTTGATAAAATCTTTAATGACTCTCCAATCTTTAATAATCATATCCGCACAAGGCCCTGGTTTAGAGCCGTGATATTGGAGAGTTTGCAATTGGGGGGTTGAGACAATCAATGACCCCGCACTTAGGTTTTCCAGTGTGCCCTTAAAAAGGGATTCATAGTTCCTATAACGTTTAATCATTCCGTAATTTTCTCTTTCGGGGGGCTTGGTTTTGGATAATATTTAAGACCCTTAATCCATAGTTTAAAAGCTTGGTAGTGAATACGCCCTACTACTAGGATCGTCATAAATGGATAAATAATCAAGAATTTTAATAAACGGTATTGGGTTAAGGGTTTTAAGCTCCCTGTCATGCTGGTCAAGAGCACTTCATGGCCATCAATCATGTAATCAATCCAGAACCCTAAGTTTTTTTGGTCAGCCTCCCAATTTTCTGGAATGAGAAAACGGAAACGGTATGTTCCTTCTACAGAAAAAAAGGGGGAGACATGGAAAACCTTTTCAGCCTCATAGTATTTCTTTGACTCTAAAGGCTTTTGCGCCGAATCACGAATGAGGTATTGATGATTTTCTCTAAATGTATTGTTAACGTCCGCGATAACGCTTTTAAGGCTATAATTTTCATCAAAAAATAGCCAAAAACTAATGGGGTTAAATCCATATCCCAAGACACGAGGCATGGTGATCAGGTATACCTTGTGATGGCTCAAATTATGGGTGTTGATCACAAATTGGAGCCAACTTTTCACGCAGTCTTCTCCTTTAAACCCATAGTCTTTATTGCGAAGGGTATAGGGGCGGTATCGCTCGAAGCCCAAAAGCGGACTGTTGAGCTGTTCTAGATGACTCACGTCCAAGCATAGG
>CAZXMD010000149.1:0-4785 GCA_964641635.1 uncultured Candidatus Finniella sp.
AATATCGATCATGTTTCCGGAAAGTTCGGAGGTAATAGCCGTTTCTAGATAGCTGGCGATTTCCATGTTCTCTCCACGGCCAAATGCCCCCATTTCCGGTGAGCCGGCAATCTCATTGGCAAACCGGACGCAGCGCGTGCAATGGATGCAGCGGGTCATGATGGTTTTAATGAGAGGCCCCATATGTTTGTCTTTGACGGCCCGCTTATTTAAAGAGAAACGGCTTTTCCCGCGGCCGTAACCCATGGTGATGTCTTGCAGGTCGCATTCGCCACCCTGGTCACATATGGGACAATCAAGGGGATGATTGATTAGGAGAAATTCCAGAACGCCCTCACGGGCCTTGGTGATGAGGGGAGTGTCTGTCTTGATGTCCATTCCTTCTGCAGCAGGCATTGAGCAGCTGGCAATAGGTTTTTGCGAGGAGCCCATCTGGACTAAACACATGCGGCAATTTCCGGCAATGGAAAGCTTGCGATGGTAACAAAAGACGGGAATTTCAACGCCAAGCTGTTCGCAAGCTTGCAGTACTGTTGAGCCGTCTTCGACTTCCACGTCGGTTCCGTTAATGGTTAACTTTGGCATAAGGAGGCTCCAGCGTCAGTAGATCCAGTATTTATTTTACCTCTCCCCTTGTGGGAGAGGTCGCCACAAGCAGTGCACAGTGGCGGGTGAGGGGCCTTTATAAATTGTATTACGCTCATATAAACTACTTTCATTTGGTTTCGAAAATGAGGTTTTTGTACCCCTCACCCGCTGCTTTGCAGCGACCTCTCCCACAAGGGGAGAGGTGGAATGCCTAGTTTTTTATCCTCTCTTCCATCTCTTGCCGGAAATGGCGGATCAACCCCTGGACAGGCCAGGCGGCGGCATCTCCCAGGGCGCAAATGGTATGGTTCTCAACCTGTCCGGCGACTTCCTGGAGTAAATCAATATCTTCCAGTTGAGCCTTTCCTTGAACCAGACGTTCCATCATGCGCCACATCCATCCTGTTCCTTCCCGGCAAGGGGTACACTGACCGCAGCTTTCGTGCATATAGAAGCGGGACAGGTTGGCAATGGCCTTTATTACATCTGTAGATTGATCCATCACAATAACCGCAGCCGTTCCGAGTCCGCTTTTCACGCCAGATAAACTGTCAAAGTCCATGTAAACTGAATCACAAATCTTTTTTGGCAGCAAGGAGACGGAAGATCCTCCAGGAATAACCGCTTTGAGGTTATTCCAGCCACCCCGGACGCCACCGGCGTGTTTTTCGATCAGGTCTTTAAGAGGGATTCCCATTTCTTCTTCAACATTGCAAGGGGTATTGACGTGCCCTGAAATGCAGAAAATCTTTGTACCCGTATTGTTGGGTCTTCCAAGGCCGGCAAACCAGCCGCCACCACGGCGCAAAATAGTGGGAATGACGGCAATTGTTTCCACATTGTTAATCGTGGTTGGACACCCATATAAGCCCACATTCGTTGGGTAGGGAGGTTTGAGGCGCGGCATGCCCTTGCGGCCCTCAAGGCTTTCCAGAAGGGCGGATTCCTCTCCGCAAATATAGGCCCCTGCGCCACGGTGAAGGTACAAGTCAAAATCCCAACCAGACTTAGCCGCGTTCTTTCCCAAGAGCCCTGCCTCGTAAGCTTCATCAATGGCTTGCTGAAGGATTTTGGCCTCAAGGACATATTCCCCACGGATGTAAATGTAAGCCACATGGGCGCCGACAGCGAAAGCGCCAAGGAGGGCGCCTTCAATGAGTTTATGAGGATCATAGCGCAGGATATCCCGGTCTTTACAGGTTCCGGGCTCGCTTTCGTCAGCGTTGATGACGAGGTAAGAAGGGCGACCGTCGCTTTCTTTTGGCATAAAAGACCATTTTGTGCCGGTTGGAAAGCCTGCTCCCCCCCGCCCACGAAGACATGAGAGCTTGATTTCTTCTATAATTTTTTCACGCCCTTTGGCCATGAGTTTTTTGGTGCTGTCCCAATCTCCACGGGCTTTGGCAGCCTTTAGAAAGGCGGAATCTTTCCCACTAAGATTCGTGAAGATGCGGTCTTGCTCACGCAACATCTAGAGGGTCTCCTCTTCTTCATCGCTGCTTTGATATTTTTTAGGAGCCGTTTCGATTTTTGCAGGTTTACCTATCGCCAGGTTTCGTAATATTGATTTCATAGAGTCAGGGGTTAAATTTTCATAATAATCGTCATTAATTTGCACTATCGGGGCATTTACGCAAGCACCTAGACACTCTACTTCAACTAGGCTGAATTTACCGTCTGGGGTGACTTCACCGGACTGAATGCCAAGATGGGATTCGCAAACAGACTGAATGCCTTCACTCCCCCGTAACCAGCAGGGGGTTGTGCGGCACAGTTGAATGTGGTGTTTTCCGACGGGGGAAAGGTTAAACATCGTATAGAAAGAGGCCACCTCATAGACGCGTATTGCGGGCATTCTCAGGATTGCCGCGACTGTTTCAAGAGCAGCCCGGGGGAGCCAGCCGCCGCATTGTCGTTGAGCCAGATCCAAGAGAGGCAAGACGGCGCTTGCCTGTCGTCCTGGAGGATATTTTTGCAGAATCATATCAATCTCTTGCTGATTCTGGTCTGTAAAAACAAAAAGATCCTTGTCCTCAGGAGCAGGTTGGGGGGGGGTAATATCCTTGTATTCGGTCATCGGTCAATTTCCCCAAAGACAACATCCAAAGAACCAATAATGGCCACGACATCAGAAAGCATATGTCCCCGGGACAAAAAATCTGTGGCTTGAAGAAAGGCATAGGATGGGGCGCGTATTTTGCAGCGGTACGGATGGTTCGTGCCATCTGAAACCAGATAGACGCCAAATTCGCCCTTAGGAGCTTCTACCGCTTCATAAACTTCACCTGCAGGGACGTGAATGCCTTCCGTATAATATTTAAAATGCTGGATCATCGCTTCCATGGACTGTTTCATTTCGGCGCGGGGAGGGGGAGCAACTTTACGGTCATCGGTCATAACCGGCCCCTCTGGCATTTTGTCAAGGCATTGATGAATGATTTTGAGGCATTCGCGCATCTCCGCCACTCGGACGAGATAGCGGTCGTAACAATCCCCGTTCTTACCGATGGGGATATCAAAATCCAGCTGATCATAAATTTCATACGGTTGGGATTTTCGCAAATCCCAAGGAAGGCCAGTGGCTCGGAGCATCGGGCCGGTAAAGCCCCAGTTCAAGGCATCTTCATCAGAAATGACCCCAATATCAACGGTACGAAGCTTGAAAATCCGGTTCTCTGTTAGAAGTGCCTCAATATCATCAATGACTTTGGGAAAATGCTTGGCGAACGTATCAATGTCCTCAAGAAGGCCATCGGGGAGATCCTGATGGACGCCACCGGGACGAATATAAGCTGCATGAAGGCGCGCTCCACAAACACGCTCATAAAATTCCAGGATGGTTTCACGTTCTTCAAAAGCCCATAAAAAGGGTGTAATGGCGCCCACATCCATGGCAAAGGTTGCAATGTTTAACAAGTGATTCGCAATGCGGGTCAATTCGGAATAAAGGACGCGGATATATTGAGCGCGCAAAGGAACGGAAACACCCAAGAGCCGTTCAATGCCAAGAACAAAGGCATGCTCCTGATTCATAGGGGATACGTAATCGAGGCGGTCAAAGTAGGGAATGGCCTGAAGATAAGTCTTATGCTCAATGAGCTTTTCCGTTCCCCGGTGCAAGAAACCAATGTGCGGATCAGCCCGGTCAACGACTTCACCGTCCAAGTCGAGCACAAGGCGTAAAACGCCATGGGCTGCAGGATGCTGGGGGCCAAAGTTGAGGGTGTGCTTTGTCATGGTTTCTGCTGTTCCTGATCAGACGGCCTGGCCTGCTCTTTTTTAAGCATACCTTCCCAAGGGCTTAAGAAATCAAAGGAACGATAATCCTGGGGCAAGCTAACCGGGTCATAGACCACGCGCTTGGCATTTTCATCGTAGCGCACCTCATAAAAGCCCGTTAAGGGGAAATCTTTGCGTAAAGGATGTCCTTCAAAGTTATAGTCGGTCAAAAGGCGGCGTAAATCAGGATGGTCGGCAAAAGGAATCCCCATCATGTCCCAGATTTCCCGTTCGTACCAATTTGCACAGGCATAAATACCCGTGACGGAAGAGAGAGGAAGAAGCCCGTCGGTGGATACCTTGATACGGACGCGCTGGTTGTGCATGACACTTAGGAGGTGATAAACAACGGTAAACCGTTGGGGGCTGTCAGGGTAGTCAATAGAGCAAATATCAATGAGTTGCTTGAATTGGCACTGTCCGTTGTCTTTCAATATGGTTAATACCCGCGAAATAGACCCTGCGTAAACGGTGAGCGTTAATTCCCCAAAAGTCTGTTCTTTATGAATGAGGTCCGGCCCTAAGAGGTCTTCAATCGTTGTTCCTAAAGCCTCAAGAGGGGCAAAGGTTACGTTATCTGTCATGGCTTAAGGTTATCCTCTTGTAAATTGACGGCTAAGAGCTTCTGTCATTGCGAGGAGCGTAGCGACGAAGCAATCCAAGGGCCAAGGGCAATATCTTTTGAGTTGCTCCTGGATTGCTTCGCTGCGCTCGCAATGACGATGGAAAATTAGGTTCATTGCCTATTTCTTCATTCCAAGCTTGTTTCAAGATATCACTCTTGTTTTAACCATACCTCTAATTTACCCCTTAACGGGCCATTTGTGAACCACGTTTAATCTTTTCTTGTAACAAGAGAATGCCATACAAAAGCGCTTCGGCCGTTGGGGGGCACCCGGGCACATAGACGTCAACAGG
>CAZXMD010000150.1:0-4725 GCA_964641635.1 uncultured Candidatus Finniella sp.
ATTTAAATCTTCCTCAAATTTTGCACCAAAATCCTTACTATCAGGCACGCCTAGCGCCTCAATATCGTAACTTTTCATCCACAAGGTTAATATACTTTTTGGTACATCCTGTGCTGGGACAACCTTCATGTTGCTCGGTATATTAAGCTCATTTAAAGCCTCGAGATTGATTTCATACAGCCCCTCATTACTATTAATCCCGAATTTGCGCCCTGATAGGCCAAGCTTCTTGATGACATGTTCTGCTTGAATGTTTGGGCCTAAAATCCCTGCTACTGGCCTGCTAGTATTTTTTTTGAGATGCAATATAAGCTTTTCTAATACACCATGATCTTTAGCATGCATCATGAGATTGCCATTCCAATAATGAACAATAACACCTTGTAGCTGATCATTTGTGTTAAAAGACCCAAAATATTCACCTTTAAAATCTGCCCCTTTATAGTCAATGCCCGCAGCTTTGAGATTGCTGCAAATAAACATGCATTCTGCTTTATAGGGAGCCAAATATTCTTCTAGCACTTGGGTATCTTGGCTTTTTAGCAATCTGATGTTCATGTAGGGTCCCCTTTGTACTCAAAGCATTCAAATTCTCCTACTTTAGAAAAACCAAGGCGTTCGTAAATGCGATAACCGGAATCGCCTGAAGCCGATAAAGTTATAGAATGGCAGCCATAATCTTTTGCAATCTTCATAAGAAAAACCATCATATCGGTGCCGTAACCTTTTCCTTGAAAATCTTCACTTGTAACAAGGCTGAAGATTCCAGCGCTATCTCCGGAAACAAATAAAATTCCTATACTTACCGGTTTACCATATGCATATCCAACAACAAGTTTTTCATTCGCCTGCAATAATTCATCATTCATGAGCCCATAAAAAGTGGATATATGGGGATCGTAAGGCTCCAAAACACTGATAAAATCTGCAAGCATTAATTTGCTTGTCACCTGCGTAATCAGCAAATCTGTTTTTTGTTCAAAGCTAACAAGATTGTTCAGATCGCAAAACATAGCGTGCTCTATTGTTTCAATAATAAAGCCGTTTTCGGCTAAAACTTTTGTCGTATTGGGGTTGTGTGCGCTTGGAGGTATCCACCATGCAAAAGGTTGACCTTTATAGCTTCTCTTTATTTGATCAATACCAGAAGTAGTATCTTTAGGCGCTCCATACACAATATTAAACATACTTGTTTTTAAGCCACAATTAATGATGGTCACGCCATTCATTTCATGCACGTCAAAACCAAGATTCTTTGGGAGATATGCAAAATGACCCAGGTGGTTTTGCTCTATTGTTTTGAGTTGTGCATTACTTAAATTCATTTTACTCAATTCCAAAATTATTTTCTCGCCCCTTGTGCGCAGCTATATCTTGACATATTTCTATTATATATGCAAATATATTCTGTGCCTTAGATGCGCATGTAACGCGTAAAATAATTGTTTCAAAGGAGATCATTTACATGTATCAGCACAGAGTTACCATCAACCCACAATATGCACCAAGCAATTAATCGGAGAGTCATACAATGAAAAAGTCATCAAAAACGAACTGGATCAACATGAACGAAGTGTCAGGCTTCTTGCTCTATTCTGCTTATTTTGCGTGGAAGCGCAAGATTGAAAGCACTCTTTTGCCTCATGACCTCACTCACGTTCAGTTTATGCTTTTGATGACTCTTGGGTTTTTGAAGAAAGATGGAGCCTATGTATCGCAAAATGACCTCGCCAAGTTTTTGAGTTTTGATGTAACCATGACCTCTCAGGTATTGCGTGCTCTAGAGAAGAGAGGATTACTCAAGCGTTCCCAAAAAGAAGGTGATGAACGGTCTAAATTTTCAGAATTAACAGATGCAGGTAGCGCTAAAATCCAAGGTGCAGCAAAAGATCTCCTTGCGGCCGAGGAATCCTTTTTCAAGAGTTTAGGGGAAAATAAACAAGGGTTCGATGAGCATTTGTGCGGCATTTTACAACAACAAATAGCGGATGGGGCATGAGTAAAATTATTTTCTTAAACGGATGTGGTTCTAGCGGAAAGACTTCTATAGCAAAGGCTATAGGGCATGAAAGCCCAGAGCTTTGGTTAAGTTTCGGCCTTGATACATTCATTGATATGATCCCCTTCGGAAGACAAGAACCATACTTGAAATTTATTCCAGGGCAAAATGAGCATGGCCCCACAATGCATGTCGATTCAGGGCCAGAAGGCGTGAAGCTATTTAGCGTTATGCCGCAGTTTGCTGAAATGCTAGCTACATGCGGAAACAACCTCATTATCGACGAAGTGCTATTTGATGAAGAGACCTTAAAGGCGTATGCGAAGCATTTAAAGGATCACACAGTTTATTACATAGGCGTTTTCTGCGATCTAGCAGTTATGCAAGAACGCGAAGTTTTAAGACGTGATCGCTGCATTGGTCTATCAAATGATCAGATTGATAGAGCGCATCAAGGCGTTTTAAATTCATATGATTTTAAGGTGGATACAACTGCTATCTCTCCTTTTGAAGCAGCCAGCCTGATACTGAAGTTCATGGATGACAACCCTGTACCAAAAGCATTTCTATCATTAACTCAAGGTTAAACCAGTATGAAAAATAAAATATTAGTTCTGACGGTAGTTTTATTAATAAGCGGATTAGCGTTTTTATACATTCCATCTCATAAACAAAAAATACCGCAAGGTTTTGCCCCTGTGGATGTGCTGTATCACGGATCAACCAACAGCAATATCAAAGTTTTTGAACCTAGAAACAACCATATTCGAGATAAAGAAGAAGGTCCAGTTGTCTTTGCAACACCTTCTTTAAAGTTGGCAAGCTGTTATTTGTTTAGCTGGGACGATTCATGGGTGAATCAATCCATTTCATGGAAAGATGGTAATATAGCTGATTATAAGGTCATTATGGTTATTTCAGATAAAAAAAGGTTCGATAAAGAAGATAATGGAGGTGCAGTTTACATATTGCCATCGCAAGGATTTAATTTTGACGAGCATAAAGGGCTTGGGATATACGAATGGACCCATAAAGTTGCCGTAACTCCGATTCTAAAAATTGACTTTTCCTCAGCATTAGTAGCAATGGAAAAGCTGGGGGTTAAAGTTTATTTTGTAGAACAAGAACAATTTCAGCATTATTTATCTTTACCGGGAGATGCGCAAGAAAAATTTTTATTAAAGTTGGGGAATGAAAAATAAATGAATAAAAATTTAATTACGACTAAACACATTACACCAGCTCAAGTGTTCGCTCATCTACAACCTAGTTTGTTTGCTGACAGTATATACTATGCTGATATTTTTAGATTTAATGATGCAATTTGGATGATAACAGGATGTGGAAAATCTAAAGCAGCTCGGATTATTATTGATAAAAATGACACTAACGATTTGGGAAGAGATGCAGTAGCTATAAAATCAGAAAATGATACTATATTTGGACGTTATGATTCAGGAGCAATCAACCCGAATCATGAAGATTTAAATAAATTTCATAAAATTAATTACATAGCTCATTGTTTAACAGAGAATCAATCAAATACGCTTAAGAATGATTTAGGTGTAACGAAATTATCTATAACGGAAGTAGATAATACGCTAGTAGCAAGGATGCTATCAGTTTATCCGTATCCCGGATTCAGTATCAAACATTTTTTTAGTGAAGAAGAATGCATTAGATTATGGCATCCGGAAAGGCGATATAATCGATTTTTAGAAATAACGGATAATTGTGTTAATACCAAATTCGTTCTTGTGCCTTGGGCAAATACCCTGGAAGAAAAAGCACTATTATACAAAGAATTTTTAAAACTGAATGAAAATTGAGCATAAAAATATGAACAATCTTACCCACAGAAAAGCAAGAATTGCTGATTTACCACGTCTCATAGAGCTGCTCTTAGAAGATGAACTAGGTGCTACACGCGAATCAAAACCATCTGCGGTGCACGAAAACTACATCAAAGCTTTTCATAAAATTGATTCTGATCCAAACCAATATTTAATGGTGGTAGAAAACGATGATGAGATTATCGGCACTTGCCACCTCACTATTATGCCATCACTCACTTTTATCGGCAGCACCCGTATGCAAATAGAAGCTGTCAGGGTAGCTGGGAGATATAGAGGGCAGAAAATAGGAAGCTGGATGTTTGACCAAGCGATTGCTTATGCCAAGCAACACGATATTTCTATTATCCAACTCACAACAAATAAAAAGCGGCCACAAGCAAAACATTTTTATGAAAAACTTGGCTTTGAAGCCAGCCATGAAGGTATGAAATTATATTTGGAATAAGATCTATGAAAATTAAATTTGAAAAAGTAACAGGAGCTCATTTAGACACCATATTTAGCTGGTTGCGTGAGCCCCACATTATGGAATTTTGGGATAATACCCAAGCGCATAAAGATGACATTGTCAATTTTGCTGAAGGGCGAAAAACACCATCGTCTTATGCAGGCGGCGATTATGTTTATTGGATCGCCTCTCATAATGATGAACCTTTTGCAATGTTGATGACTATTCGAGAAACGCATAAGGGAGATATAGGGCAAGAAAAGCTCCAAAGACTTTCAAAAACAGGGCATACTTATGGCCTCGATTACATGATCGGTAACCCTAAGTTTTTAGGTCGTGGCTATGGATCTAAAACCTTGTCTGATTTTATCGATTATTTCCGCGAATTTGTTGACCCCAAAGCGGATACCTTTTTGATTGAT
>CAZXMD010000151.1:0-4717 GCA_964641635.1 uncultured Candidatus Finniella sp.
CTACAAAGCCCCGGGCTTTTACACGAATTTGTACAGAATGCCGTAGGGTCAATGTTGACGCCTGAGGCATTGCTTGCACAAAATAAGATGGTTGATACAAAAAGCATCGTCTGTCGGGAGAAACGGAAAAATTTTGTGTGAATCATCATTAATGCTCCTTTAAATACGGTTTGGCGCTATAGGCCCACTCCCCATTAAAGCAAAAAAAATGTTAACAGCTAATTAATTTGAAATTATTTTTATAGTAATTCGGTTCCTTATTGCACATTTATTTTAATGATAACCTTAAATAGGCTTTTTTATTATTAAGAAAAAACCAGCAATAATTAAATCTTGTTCTCGAACGTGACGAAAAGAAGAAGCAAAGTTCTTTTTATACTTTTCTAATTCTATAAGAGCTATATCAAGTTGTTTTTTAGGAATCTGATCAAAAGTTACGTGAGGCTCTACAGGTCCCCCATAGGCCAGCTGGGAGATGAGAAACTGACAATCACCGGAAAAACGGGAAACGCACTGTCGGTATTGGTCGATCAAAACACGGTTTGGCAATCCGGAGCCATGGGTCATTGCCCAATATATTTCCTTCGGAATTTCCAAAAATTTAAGATCGTGATGCTGAGGCGTGAATATTCTATGATCCCTCAAGTCAACTTTATGGATCAGGCGCCCCCCGGGTTTAAGGGCTTCATACATAGACTCTAGGGTCAAAAGGGGGTCTGTAGCGTGCTCTAAAACAGAGCGGGAAATAATAAAATCATAGGTGGAGGGCCGCTCTTTAAAAAAAGATTCGCCAGCCGCTTGAGGACCATAATAACGTGTTATTCCGGAAAAAGTCGTTTCATCATGAAGGTTTGCCGTTTTCAGAAGTACAGCTATTTGGGGGTTTTGATTGGCTAGAGTTTGATAAACTTGCGCATGAATGGCAGCATTGCGACGGCTATAAAATCGGTCGGCAAGGTCAACTTTTGTTGCCCCATCAGCCATAATAGCAAGCGCAACGCCTGAACTGTCTCCAGGGCCAAGTTCACAGACATGGCCATGAAAATGAGAGATACCGGCATATTTTTTGTAATCCGCAAAAACAGTATTAATGTAAGTCAAAGAATCACTCAAGGAAAGCTGCTCGTGGGTAGTCCCCGAATCTGTCGTTATTTTTCCAAAAAACAAACGGATATGACCGAAAAGATTATAAATAATACGAAGAATACATTGAAGAAAAATATGTTTTTTAGAGAGTTTTTTAAGAAATGATTTCATAAGAAAGAATCTAGGTACCTGTTCGTTAATAGAGGCTAAATACTTATAGAAGATCAATGAACTCCTTCTTGATCCATCACTTGCACGCCCAACAAAGTAAGGATGCTCCTTATTGAACCTTTTCACCAGAGGCATTATAAATTTCTAACTTTTTTATATCTTCTGATAATTTATTGCAATAGGTCGCCCTTGCAACAATATATCCTCGATTATTAGATATGGCCCCTTCAATCGGCGTGCCTGCAACTTCCCAGAGCCCTAAAGTCATCACGTCAAGGACACCATGACCTGCTGCTCGTGCATAATTGAGTCCAGTTTTGCGAGCAATCGCCCTTGATATTTCAATATATTCACCGTTTGATTCTTCTTTTCTTTCAATAACTTCCATGCCATTTGAGAGGAGGCACCCTTTTTGTTTGCAGTCCTCAATATCAGAGACAGAAACACCTTCATTAGAAGCTGCTTTATATACAGAGCAACCGGATGTAACAGCTAGAGAAGCTAGGGTAAAAATAATTGTGAATATGTTCTTAGCCATGCAACACCCTATCTAAATGTAACTAAACACAAAAATAAAGGGATTACCGCGCTTACGCGCGTTACCTCCCTACGACCGGCCCGAACCCAAATTTCAATTAATCGAGGGTTCGATTCTTTTACCTACTTATTCTTAATAGGTAGGGCACAAGGCCCTACCTATTAAGAATGGCGGAGGGAGAGGGATTCGAACCCCCGATACGGGATTAACCGTATAACGATTTAGCAAACCGCCGCCTTCAGCCGCTCGGCCATCCCTCCATTATATACTTTTTATGTTCTAAAGACCTTTGCAAGGGTTGTCAACAGGACATACGATGCATGGACAAAGCAATTACTTCATCAAGCCCATTTGCTGAGCGATTATGGCATTACGGGCAAGGGCGTCAGCATGTTCATTTTGAGGGTGCCCACTGTGGCCTTTTACCCAATGCCAGATGACCTGATGCACGGTGGTTAGCTCGTCCAATCGCAACCACAAATCTTTATTTTTTACAGGTTTTTTGTCAGAAGTCATCCACCCGTTTTTTTTCCAGTTGATCATCCATCGCGTGATGCCATCCCGCAAATATTGACTGTCTGTGTAAATCTCTACGTGAGCAGTATGTGGAAGAGCTTGCAAAACACCAATAGCAGCGCTCATTTCCATGCGGTTGTTGGTGGTTAATGGCTCTCCTCCTGACAAGTCTTGCTCCAATCCTTGATAGTACAGAACAGCCCCCCACCCTCCAGGACCGGGGTTGCCACTGCAGGCGCCATCCGTATACGCCTCCAGGCGGGGGTTAAGCGTCGGAGGTAAGGTTCTTAAAATTTCAATTAGGCTTTGAGTTTCGTGTTGCAAGGCTGTAACCACCATTGTTGTCTTCCCTAACGTATCCCTATTTTATCTGAGATCTATCATACCTTATCATAGGAGAAAATCCACCGATATGCGATGTCAAAATCATGTTCCTGGTGTTTAAATATGCTTTGAAGTAGCATTTTAGAACTTTATGACCTTCTATCGGGATTTATTTATTATAGGGGTACCTCTAAAAACCGTCATCGCGAGCGACCGCAGGGAGCGCGGCGATCCATATCTATCTGAATTCAAACGATTCATGGATTGCTTCGTCGCTTCGCTCCTCGCAATGACGAGGTTTTTAGAGGTGCCCATAGATTAAATTTCATCTTTTATGGGCAAAAACCCTTTTTCGCTTAAAGACTTCATAATACCCCTTAGCAAATAGTTGTTATCGAATCGCATAAGATATTTTTTACCTCTTTCTTTCTCTGTTACGAGCATCTTCTTGTCTATTAATCTTTTAATTTGCCGTGATATTTCGGGCCCCAATTTCCCTGGAAAAATATTACTTAGATCAGAAGCTTGAATGACTTGCTTTTCTACGGCTTTTCTTAGTATTTTTGATTCTACCTCTGTTATATGCTGCTGTTCTAAAGAGTACTGAATAGTAGGATGTAGAACTTCTTTGCTCAAGTACCCATAATCAGTAAGTCGGTCAATTTTTTCAATCTCTTCTTTTAAGCCCTTTAAGACATATTCACACCACTCTAGAATCCCTTCTTCTGTCCCTTCATCGGCACGAGCTAGCTTATTATAATATTGATCCCGGTCACTACAAAAAATTGCTGTTGGATTTAATATTCTTCCTCTTTCAACATTAAATCTTAATTTTACAAGGAGGGCATAGGTAAAAAGACGAACGGTTCTGCCATTACCATTAGAAAATGGATGTATCCAGACGAAGCGGTGATGGGCAATGGCAACTTTTAGGAGATCATATTTTGGATTATCTTCATTATTAATAAAAGAAAATAACTCATTCATGTAATCGTCAATCTTAAGGAAATCAGGCGGCAAATGAAAAGAGCGGGCGATTCTTACGTTCTTTTTTCTATATTCCCCAGGGGTTTGGTCACCCTCTGCTGTGGGAGATAAATTTTCAACAATTCCTTTATGCATCTCACTGATAAACATCTTGTTTATAGGATAATTCTTAACGTGTTCTTCAATGAAATCCATAGTTCTTTCGATATTTTGTATTTCTCTTATACCCTCAGGAGCGCTTTCTTCTTGTCCTATTTTTGTCTCCATATATTCAGTGATGGTTGTATTATTCCCCTCAATCCTTGCTGAACATATACTTTCAAGCATATGGAATAGGTGCTTCAATTGAAAAAAAACTATGGGATTCGTAGAACCACCTAGTTTTTTCCGACGCAAGTAATCTAACTCTATGATCAAGTCCGTTAAAGGAGAAGAAAATGAGGGTTCTACTAATTTTAAATCGTAGTGGATAAGTTTTGGTTCAGCCATTGGGGTATCCCTTTTAAAGATTTAACAAGCCAGGAAGAAAGATATAACATATTCTGACAAAAAACCTTTTTTTGTCAATAAATTAAGAAATTTAAAAATGCCTCATTATTTAACAATATGACAAATCCAGATTTAACACCAGGTATTGTTCTAGTTCTATTCTTACCATTCAATTCATAACGTTTTTAAGAAGTTCAACTAGAAAAGGGATATTCTTAAACGCTCATTTTTGTTTAAATCTCAATCCACCAGGCTTTTGGGGATATTAAAATGAATATTTTCCTCCACAACACGGACCTCTTCAACCGTTATGGAAAATCGTTTACGACAAGCATCAATGAGTTCATCAACCAAAACCTCAGGCGCAGAGGCTCCAGCGCTAATTCCTAGCCGGGTAGCCCCCTCTAGCCATGCCCAATCAATTTCTGAAGCGCGAGGATAGAGGCGCGCCTCCTGACACCCATGAAGTTTGGCCGTTTCGACCAGTCGGACTGAATTGGAAGAATTGGGGGCCCCAATCACGATCAGTCGGTCCACCTGGGAGGCCAGTGTCTTAACAGCCAGTTGACGATTGGTGGTTGCGTAACATATATCTTCTTTTTTAGG
>CAZXMD010000152.1:0-3700 GCA_964641635.1 uncultured Candidatus Finniella sp.
GATTATGAAGTTAACCCAGTGAAGCGTTATGTGCCTATTTTGATTATTGTTATGCTGGCTCTGATGGTCTGGGGTATGGGGATACATCATTATTTGAGTTTTGATATGTTGAGGGCCCATCATCAAGATCTTGCGGCCTATATCACTCTTTATCCTTTTACGTCCTTTGCCATTTATATGGGGATTTATATCGCCCTTGTGGGGCTATCTATTCCGGGCGCCACATTTATGACGTTGACCGGTGGGTTTCTGTTTGGGCAGCTGATCGGGACGGGGCTGGTTGTGGTGTCTGCGACCATCGGCGCTACAATCCTGTTTGTTAGCGCAAAGATGGCGTCTGAAGATTTTCTTTCCCGAAAAGTGGGTCCGTGGGCGGATAAAATGAAGACGGGGTTTCAGGAAGATGCCTTCTATTATTTACTAACCCTGCGGTTGATCCCTCTCTTTCCTTTTGTTGCCATTAACCTG
This sequence comes from uncultured Candidatus Finniella sp., assembly GCA_964641635.1. Lineage (GTDB taxonomy): Bacteria > Pseudomonadota > Alphaproteobacteria > Paracaedibacterales > VGCI01 > VGCI01. The sequence goes on from CAZXMD010000152.1 coordinate 469, forward strand.
GTTGCTGCAGTGTTTCAAATTCCTTTGCAGACATTTGTGATAGGAACATTTGTCGGCATTATTCCCGGATCCTTTGTTTATGTATCTATTGGAAACGCCCTTAAAGATGTGATTTTAACAACCCATCTCACGCCAAAAATTATTCTGGAGCCAAAGATCCTGATCGCTCTTATCGGGCTTGGGATTTTGTCCTTACTGCCGGTTCTCTACAAGCGGTTCCATAGCCGGTAGGGGTTGCTCCCCAAAATCAATCCATGCACGGTAAAGGCGTCCGATTGTTGTAAGCCAGCATAAGCCGCCATAGATGAGGCACATCCACCGGAAAGTTTCCGGGTAGAGGCACATAAGAAGCAAGATAAAAGCCGTTTCAGTGCCTTCACAGATCCCTCCCAGGTGGTAAAACGATTTTATACCACGGCGCTTTGTATTTATTTGTCTTTTTGCAGCAATCGTTGCGTAGGCCAAAAAAGTGGTTATGGGGCCAATAAAGCTGAAAATGAGAAAGGCGGCATAAAATAAATTCTCCGGCGCACTGAGCCCGAAAGCAAAAACAAGGCCGGCATAGGTGATGAAATCACAACTGATATCCAAAACACCGCCAAAGTCACTGGAGAAACGATGTCGCGCAACAGCGCCGTCTAACCCATCCAGAAGCCGGTTTATGGCAATAAGGATGGCTGCAAGGGTATAATGCTGATAGACAATGGCCCCCATGGCCAGGAGGCCTGCGCCAAAGCCAAGAAGGGTCAGGAAATTGGGTGACACGCCAAGTTCGCTCAAGCGTTTTCCTGCACGATTGAGGGGAGGGTCAACCAAAGTTCTGACGTAAGGATCAAGCATTTTCTTCTCATCCAATGAAGTTATACGCTCTCAAAGTGTATCAAATATTTTAGGACTATCATAACGGAACCTGATTGCCAGGAATATTCAGCCAGGCTTTTGGCTCACTCGGAGGTCGTTCGTGTTACTCACCTTTGAGACGCTTCCCCCGCGAAGGCGGGGGTCTACGTCTCTTCCGCGATAGCGGAGGAAAAACAACACCTTGTGCCTCGCTTCGCGATGCGGCGTGGATCCCCGCCTTCGCGGGGAAGACGAAGGAGAGAGTGGGGAGGCCGTACAGGAATCAGATAATACCTTAAAAGGGAGTTGAATATTCCTGGTAATCAGGTAACGGAATGGAAGAAAGTTTATCCTTCCTGCTGGTTCATCATCTGAATGATTTTCTCTAAAGGCGTTTTGTGAACGAGATTATTCTGGAGGGGTGTCTTATCTGGTTTATTGTGCTGAATATGGGTAATATATTTGCTCATATCTTCAAGGGCCAGGGTTGTTAACTCTGTCTGGTAGGCCTTTAAATCTGCGTCAAACACCCTATTCCTCGTTGATTCGATGACAAACGTATTGTCGAGAAGTTTTTGAGGATCCATAAGTAAGCGCACCTGGGCCGCATCATTATAAAAATATTCCTGTTTCGGGCTTTTTTTCTTGTGAACAGGGGAAAACATATTTGAGAATTTATGGGGGCTTTTTGTATACATATCAATGTAAGAACTGACTTTAGGAAGGCGGTATTTTTTTTCATCGGCGCTAATTTTAGCCAGAGGAGTTGTTTTTCCTCTGCTCATGGCAAAATGATTTGTCTTTTTATCAATCCAAATAGGAACGCCATAGGCATGGGAAGCAAAAGCCATTTCGTCAATTTTCTCTTTCTTGACAAAGACTTGAAGGAGGTGTCCGCCGCCTTTGCGCATATGGTTTTCAAATACATTTTTGTATTGGGTTAACCGATGGGCGACCTCGTCAGTTGTTGCCTGAGGCATTATGGTTTTTAGAAGGCGCTCAATCAGGAAGTCGACATTGCTAATGTGGCTCATGGAATTCAGAAAATAGTAGAAGGTATTTTCTCCGAGCTTTCCAACGTTTCCAAATAGGGAAATATTCGCTGAAACCATGCTGTTTTTTGCCCAGATCATGTGATCCGGCGCTTGTGAGAACCCCATAATGCTTCCCGGGCCCGTGGCATTTAGGGGTTCGTTCTTGGCTTTTGTAAATTCTTTAAGGTTCTCTTCATAATCTTTAAGCAGTTTTTTCATGGAAGAGTAGTCTGCCCCCATTTCCCTGAAGATATTTGTTGTTCCAAATGATTCTATCTTAAGAACCTGTTTAATCTCTTTCAGCATATCGTAATATAAGCCCAGATCAGGCATATGGGCATGATAAAGAACGTAGTAATCTTTGCCATACTTGATCTCGTTTGCAATAGACCGTTTGGCATAGCCTAGGGATTCCAGATACACTTTATCATAGTTGCTCTCAAGCATGCTTAAGATAGGATCGCCTTCCGTAAAGCTTGGATCCCTCTTTTTTTGCCCCAGAATCTTCCCTTTAAGGGTTTTGAGCTCTTTATGGACCATGCCTTCTAAAGCTTCTGAGACGGTACTATTGGGAAAATAGGCCTTAAGGTGCTGGCCGGATTGTGTGGCATAAACTTCCTTGGCAAACGCATCAAGGTTCATATACTCCTCTTTAGCCTTTGCTTTTAATTCCTTTAAAACATCAATGTGGGCCAATATTTCTTTGGCTTGGGGTTTATAGATGTCGAGCGACTCTGTGAGAGGGACATTGTGGGATTTATCAGGCCTGGTATGGTGGCGCGCTCGGCTTCTGCTTACCCCTTCGCTTTCAAATACGTTTGCTTTTGCAAAAGAAGAAACACTGCTTAATACGGATAGAAGCAGAACAGGAAAAGTATATTTTTTGATCTTTTTTGTTTTTGACATCGGCAAAAACTCTCATAAATCATTAAAAGAACCTCATATTATAATATAATATAAAATTTTAGTATTTCTATAGGTAATGAAAATAATTTTCAGATATCTTATAATTTTTATTTTCGTTTTTTTCGAGCCTTTGTCCATTGCCACCAGGGTGTTTTTTCCCCTGTTTTTGCCTCATGGATGATAGCGGCGAATACATCCCAAACGCATGGATCATGTTTTTGCCCCGTTAAGGCCTGTAAGCGGGCATATAATTCATCCGGATCCGCTGTGGATAGCTGCTGAATGCTGGTAATTCTTAAGATTTCGAGGTCTTTAAAGGTTGCTTTTCCAACATTTTTGAGGGAAAGGAGTTCGTGGGGTGGCATCGCTTTTTGAGTCATGCGGCGTCTCCCGTATACCATTTATGAGTTTCTGTTCTGGATAAAGCTTCTACTCCATGGGCTTCAATGAAG
>CAZXMD010000152.1:3710-4672 GCA_964641635.1 uncultured Candidatus Finniella sp.
CACAATAGCCCATCGGGCCAACGGTTTCCCGATCGCTGTTTCGTCAACCTGGATAACGTCATGCCAGCCCGGTAAAAGATCGTCCGTATCCAGGATACGTTTGAAGTTGCTTGAGAGCATAAAAAGGGCGTGCCGGTCTTCATGAACGACAACCCGGAGGTCTTCTGGGCAGCTGCCAATCCGCAAGCCGGGGCAACTTTCCGCAATAGCAAGGGTGAAAGACCCTGCATCGAAATGCGGCTTGGCCAGATATTTTCCGGAGTCTTGCCAGTCATATTTTAAAAACCGAAGCTGGAGATGGATATAGTCCCCTTTTGAGTCAAAGATCTTATCGGATGTTCCCGGAAACTTTCGGTCAAAAGATTGCAGGATCTGAAGCGTTGTTGTGTAGGCTAAATCCCAGATAGGTTGTGCTTTCGCCATGAAGTCACGGACAATGGGCTGTTCTTTCAGGAACGCATCATATTTGTCAAAGATAGCGGGGTGGAAGTGAAAGAAGTCTTTGCTGTCGTCATAGAGATGGTTTTCCGCATCGCGGTGCTTAAACCCGACATCACCACGGCGGTGTTTGGGAGCGATGGTAAAATCGATATGGTTTTTAACAGGATCCGGCTCTTTTAAAAACGTGAAGAAGGCTTCCATGGCTTCTTCAAGCACGCCCCTTTCTATGGGAAAAGGAACTTGTGCGTACTGTTGTTTTTTTAAGGTGTTAAAAAAGTCTTCCATGGCGGTTTCTTCAGCAGTTTTCTCTTGATAAATTGTCGCAGTTCAAGAATAATCATCTTTCTTCAAGAATAATGAGCCTTCCTTTTCTTATCACATTTGATGGGAATGGGGAATTTTTTATCAATTTAGGAACAAGTAGGAGAACTATTTTTATGAGAAAATTAAAGAGCCTTTCACTTCTAGCGATAATAAGCCAACTGATTTTTTATCCTTGTTACAGTATGGAAGAACAAGAA
>CAZXMD010000153.1:0-4650 GCA_964641635.1 uncultured Candidatus Finniella sp.
GTCAGGTCGCATGCTTCAAATGCTGGGTCGGTGTTTGCTTGATGGAAGAGGTTTTTGGTAAAGTTAGTTAATATATCTGGATTACTTATCTCGATATCCTGTTCTTGTGGGTCATCCTTATTCCTCATAAATAGCTTGTAGTTGGTAATGGTCAAATTTTCTGCTATACCAATCCTTACATTAGGGGGCGATATCCAACGGTTTGTAACTACTGAAACATTTGGGTTTTTAATCCAATCTAAATTTTTTGCCTCAACGAGAGATAGACATCTTATGTTATGATTCTTTGCTTTCTCAAGAGCGCCCTTGGTAAATTTTGATGATGATACGATCATCCCCATATCGCAATTGGTATCCCTAATTTTTATTACCAAGCTTTCGATTTTCTCAATACCTACTGGGCGCTTATATTTTTTGCATTCAATAAGCATCTTATAATTTCGATGTCCGTCATCATAAGATAAGAGTAAATCTATTTGTCTTTTGGAAGTGCTTGCCTTATCAGTTGCAAACTTGTTTCTTTGTATATTTAAATACTGTGTTGCGCCAGATGTTCGTTCAATCATTTCGACCAATTCTTCAAAATCTTTCCAGTCATCATTGATCATTTTTGTTTATCCCAGGATATTCAATATGTAGGAAGTATAGCTCTTCATTGCTTTTTTAACAAATATAATGCCTAGGGGATTTACCAAACCCTAAGCTCGTACCCTGCCAAAATTCTGAGAAGTGAGCATTGAGAAATAATCAAGCATCTACCCTTCACTTTGAAAATTTTTTCAAAGTGCGCGCTTACACAAACTTTCTTTGGACGCTTTGTTGCAAGCAGCATATCTTGACGAGTGCGGCAGTATTCGCCAAAGCGGTTATTTCAAAATTATAGGCAACTGATACCAATTAGCGATCAAAAGCATCATAAAATTACCCCTCACCCGCCATTACGCTTGTGCTTCATGGCGACCTCTCCCACAAGGGGAGAGGTAAAGTACACGCTTGTATTTAGTACCTCTCCCCTTGTGGGAGAGGTCACCGATGAGCTTTGCGAAGAGGTGGGTGAGGGGTGCAATTACAACGTTCTTTGATTGCAACTTGGTATGAGCTCTTCCAAGGGTTTGGTATAATCGTCATTTGAGCGACTCGATTAACTGAAAAACTGAATCTAATGATTTGCCTTGTTGAAACTGTGCCACACCATTTTCTGGTTCGTCATCTTTTAATAGAAGGAGGTAAATTCATTCTTCTGCCTACCAACAAAACATATCCTGTCCTCTCATTTGACTCGCTGACAAGCGTGGCTGAGATTGTCTGGCGGCGGAAGGTGTCTAACGCGCCTGTGAAATAGGCAGAGATATTGTGAAGGTGGTATGCTCGCCAGGCTTTGAGGTGCAGGTAATTTCTCCACCAAATCCTTTAATTACAGACTGGCAAAAGGCCAAACCAATACCTGTTCCATGAGGTGTTTTTGTATAGAATCTGTCAAAAATATGGGGTAGGGATTGGGCAGAAATTCCAGGGCCTGTGTCTTTAAAGATTAACTGGTTAGTCTTTTTGCCTTTGCTTATCTTTTCCCGTTCAACCGTAATATAAATTTCTCCCTTACCCACAGATGCGATTGCATATAGGGCATTTTTAATTAGGTTAAACATCACGTGCTTTGTTAATTCCTTATGGCCAATGAAGTCAAAATCGTTTGTCTTGCTCCAGTGTACAAGTTCCCGTTCCTGTTGGGAAAAGGGGTAAGCGTTTAAGGCTTCTTCTACACAAGATGTTATTGAACACCTTTCTACTTTTCTCTCCTCAGTTCTCTCATTCAAATTCGTGAGCAACATGTTGATCATTGTATGGGCATTGCGGCTCAATGTTTGTAGGCTTTCAGGAATGCCCCCGATGTTCTCTAGTTCATTGGGATGTATTTTAGTTAAGGGAATGCCGGCATCTTTGGCTTTAGCATATGCTTCTTCATAATAGGGCAGATAACGGGAAAGGGCATTAGCGTCCAACATGATTGCTGACAGAGGCGTGCGCAACTCATGGGCGATTGATCCCGCTAACATCTTCATGGTGTTGATTTTTGCTTTTTCCATAAGAAAGTTATTGTAGGAAAATATTGCTCCAATAATAATAGCCGCTCCGTATGTTGATACGAGCCCTAAAATATTAACAGAAGCTAGATCGATATAGAAAATACCCCCAGTTAAGAGGAAGGCTGAAATTCCTAGGGTTACCCCCAAAATGAATAGGGCAAAACAAGTTGTAATATCCAGCAATAGGAGCATGAAAAAGACCGCGGAAACGCTATTCATTAGCCAGATAGCTGACATATGACTCTTAAGTGTCATGAACGTAAAGAAAAATGGAAGGCAATATAATATTGTGAAATACCAAAATAAGGGCAGAAAGGGTTTTATCCGATTGGGCCAGTAGTTTTTTAAAATAAGAGGAACGCAAAGTATGCTGGCGGATAATCGTAAGGGCAAATTACTATAGAAGGTTCCTTCAGACCATAGAAGTAAAAGATGGAACAATGGAAAATTAATACACATTACGATTCCGAATAAAATCATACGCCCGTCTGATTCGCGTGCTATCTTATTAAGCCTTTCTAATGCAGTTGAGAAAAACAAAATTTACTCACTATCTCTAGTTGCAAATGAAAAAACACTTTCAGAAAGATCATTCCACATTTTAATTTGGTGTTGGCCTATAAAATTAAAAGAATTTTTTACAGTCTGTGGGTTGTTGTTCCAAATTAATTTCAGTTCATCTGCGGTTGTTTCAAAATGTTGAACACGCGTATGAATTTTATAAAAGAGCTGTCCCTGAGGAGGAACCTTAAGGCTTCTTACAAGACCTAAAAGAGCCACGTAATCTAAATTGTCAAGTCGCTCATAGGCTGAGAAGGCTGATATGCGACTATCATCATTATGGGACTGCAACCATTTCAAATGTCCTTTGTTAAATTCTTTAATACAGTCCAAATAGGTTTCCTCTTCCACATATTCTCTTTCTAAGTTAGCTCCAACGCATTCTGCAAAATCCTCATAGAGCTGCTCATGGGATCGAGCGGATCCATTCATCTCTTCCGCAATATTTTTAAGTACCATATCTTTCACTATCTTTCTGTCTGTGTGGTTTCCCAAGTACCATAAAAAGTCATGGAAATGGCCTCTTGCATGATAAAAAACCTTAGCAAAATAAGCTTGTTGGGCTTTCGTCCAATGCTGAGTTAGTGCGGAATTAAATATTCCTATGCTTTTGGCTCTATTTTCATAATCCTTATCCCAGGTCATTAAAAATGTATTCAGTTCCTCATCTGTTTCTAAAGTTGAATTCTGAACATAATTTAAGGTAGACATGTTGCGGCCTTTCTATTTTTATAGCCACCAATCTTGTCCAATAAATCATAATCCTGTCTATGGATAGTTATTAAGGTGTTAAGCGTCTTGCAAACTTCCATTTTTATAGCTGTTGGTAGCTTCTGTTTTTAACTAAGGACTTATAACAAAAGCATTATAAATTGCTACCAGTAAAAATGTTAGAACTTAATTAAAAAATTAGCATAAAGCCACCCCCCTTAGGATAAAGCCGCCCCCCTGCTGTTACTCTATTTTCCTTTCTAAATATAATTGATTAACGGAACACGGTTAGTTTCTCTGTGCTAGCTTATTGAATCTCGAACTTGTTCTTCGCTCGGAATTTTTCAGCAGGAAGTACCTTGTGTAAATCAATATCAAAAATATTGGGCGCAAAAGCGTAATAGTAGGTTCGATTGACACCTTCCAGCATTTGGATAGGATAAGCATATTGTTCCCAATCCGCGGCTTTAGGTTCGATCAAGCGCTGACGGTTGTGGTAACACATCATCTTTTTTCGGTCTCTCAGCTCTTGCAGAAGCACGGGTGAAATTTTAAGAGCTTGCCCGGCATCAGCCCAAATTTCTAACTGCTCTGCAATATTGACAACAAGACCATAAGGCTCCCCATCTTCCGTTAAGAAGAGATAGCTACCCATTGTTTCACAAATATAAGCTTCTCGAAAATTATGCTCTTTCATCAATTTTTTAAAGAAAGCCTGAAAGTTAGTGTCTAGCACGGCGTGATCAACGATATTTACAGCCTCAATAGCTTTCAGGGCCACTTCCGAAAGCTTATTAAAATACCGCCACTGCGCGTTTTCCACGGCCTGGTTAATTTGCTGGCCCATGTCAGGGTCCTGTTTGCGGATATAATGATGGATTAACCCCTCGTTAAAAGCTTTGATAGCAATATGTTCGTCGGCTTCCCCTGTTAATAGAATTTTTTGGATGTTGGGATTGTTAAGGCGTGAACAAAACTCAAGTCCCGTCATTTCTGGCATTGAGTGGTCAACAATAACGGTCGAAATTTCTTCAAACCGCTGGGGGCGATAGATTTCATGGTGGGTGTCAAAAATATTTATATCTAATCGCCGATGTTCCCATTGCTCTTCATCCACGTTTTTAATATAGCGATCCGGAAATGGATTGGGAGCATAAAGCTCCTTCATGTTATGAAGGGCCTTTTGTGGGCTGGAAAAATATTGATAGGAAGCTTGGTTTTTAGATAATATTCGATTAAGGCTATTCAAAAACCCGCTATTATCATCGACAACAACAACTCGTGTGGGGTGGAA
>CAZXMD010000154.1:0-4595 GCA_964641635.1 uncultured Candidatus Finniella sp.
CCAAAGAGGAATAACACATTTTAGCTAATTTTTAAATTATGTCGGGTGGTAAGCTACTAAGCCGCACGCAATTGCATATAATTTTATGCGACGGGTATTATCGACTTTTTTATATAGTTTTCAGATGTAGTGTACAGAACCTTTTAACAAATGTTGAGTTGCTACTCATTTTGTCCTTTAATATTTCAGAGTATCATAAGCTGCATCCATGATTATCTAGAAATTCTCATCTGAGTTTAAATAAGCCACCTTGTACCTGTAAAGAATCTCTTAGGACCAACCCTATCTTAACTCAAAAAGCACTGGTCGCATGTGAAAGTTTAGAGTATACTGAAAGCTAACAACCAACGATAGAAAATCCCCTTAATGGATTGTAACTTTCTTGCCAGAAGGTCCACATCCAATTTCATTCTTCAAAGTAGACTCGGTTGAAAGGATACATCCATCAAAGAGCTTTAATCCAGTTGATTGCTCTATTTCAGGCACACTCGCTAGATATTTACAGTAGCTATCTCGAATGAGCGCGCTTTGAGGAAAAATAAAGCTTGCAGTTTTAATCTCTCCCCCCTGCTTGATAGCAATAACCTTCCAGTAACCGGAGGGGATCCTATAGGCAAAGCGTGCAATAGAAGGGCCTTTGACGATATTTTTGTTGTCATAGTAGGGACCAGTCAGAACGTAGGCATTTTCATAATGTTTGACAAGTTTTCTTTCTGCTGATTCTAAATTTTTCCAAGGGCCGCGATTTAAATTTCTTTTTTGGGGCGTGATGTTAGAAAGGTAATTTACCACATGCCATTTAGGATGATTCTTAAACGATCCAAGAGGGGCTTGATGGCCTCGATCAAAAAAATATGGTTCTTGACTCATGCCTTTATAATCTTGAGGGGTAAAAGTATACTGCAAATCAATTTTAGGGTCTTTAGTCCAGTTTCGTTTTCGCTCTGGCCCATTTATATCGTTAGCCGCAACTTTATACGCTACCCAGTCAGCAAACTTGGTTTTTCTATTGGAACTCAAGATAATAGCATCATGGTCCACGACAATATTATCACTTGCTGTTCCAAGGGGGCATTTAAGAAGACAATTCTGATGGACAATAGCGTCTTCTGTTTTAGGTTCCAAAGCTTCTTCTCTGGAAGGAGGAACATATGCGAATTCGGGCAGAGGAGGTAGAACTTCGCAGTTTGAAAGGAAGGTTCCCAAGATAGAAGCAAGGAGGAAAGGAACCAGGAGCCGTTTAAGTTTAAGCATCATACAAATTTTCCTTAGCGTTATCCTTAAAAAGGCATCTTCCTGTATTGTAACCCTGAACCAGCAAACAATGTCTACTGAAGCATAGTGTTTGAAATTTCTAATGCAGACCTTAAGGGGCTATTACAGCTTGCCGTGAAGAAAATTATTGACCATAAAAGCTTAAAATACCCTCATGTTTTTGCTTGTCCGGATTTGTTAGCTCGAAAGTGAAGCTCCCGGTTTTGTCACCCATCACATTTCCTGACCAGAATTTGCTATAGCTTGACATATTCTTCTCCAGAAAGGTCCGGTATAGTACGTGCTTAAATAATTATATCCACGGTTTATTATTGAGCCCCCGTTTAATCCTCTTCAAAAATATATACCAAGCTCAGAGATGGACAAAGTTCATTTTTGCAAGGTTGATTCTCTTTCTTCGGTAATTTCCCAGCACGTGCAACAAACTTACGGCCATATCCTTCATTGCTCAAAATCTACGATGTAAAAAACTTAAATTTTGAACTAGACAAGCTTTTCTGCGGATGTTATGAATTGTGTACACAAATCAAAAGAAGGAGGGAAGAATGTCTTATCCGGGAATACGGCAGGGCAATAATGAGATTAAATTCATATCCGGTAAGGGTAGAGGCGAGAATTCCTTAAAGAGGTTTTCTTCTAATGGTTTACCAGCGATTGATATGGTTCGTAATTTTTTGCCTTCTAAAAATATAAGGAAGTTCAGGCTTGATTCGTCATGTTTAATGGCATTTGGTTCATTTAAACATGGCAAACTGATGAATCTGCCATACTTTGAGCATTCTGTATCAGCTGGCTATCCGGTAAATACAGAAGATCCATTTACACGGCACTTGGACATTAGCAAGTATCTCACAATCTACCCTCAAACCACCTATTATTATAAGGCATCCGGCTATTCAATGGTAGATGCAGGAATTAACCATGGTGATTTTCTGGTCGTTGACACGGCTTTGAAGCCCAAGCACAGGGATGTTATTATTGCTGTCTTAAACGGTGAGTTCACATTGAAGCGCTTCTATTTGGAAGGTTCTAAGATAAAACTGCTATCTGCGAACTCTGAATATCCCTCAATTACGATTACTAAGGAGATGGATTTTTTTGTTCAAGGGGTTGTAACCACCATTATCCGCACATTTAACCCGGTCCCTTACGATAATAATTTTAAGGATTTAAGTTACGCACACTTGCGAGGTTAACATGAATTTTTTTAAAAGCTTTATGGTTTTGTCTTTTTTGTTGACCCTAACAGGCTGTGTTCCTTCCTCTCCTGTTGAAGGAGTGGTTATGTCGTCAAAAGAAACAGGACAAGGTATCATGGAACATTTGATTCAAACAAATAGAGCTGAGATGCCTTACTATATCTTAAGGGTTAATAACAATAACCTTCGTCAAGGGGCTAAAGTTATCCTTGAGATCCTTCCAGGCTCAATGGTTCATAGGGGATATTAAGTTCGCATCGTTGTTTTTCGGGGTGTTTACTCTTAAACCAACCATATGGCAGGTGAGAGGTGGGGGCTTATCAGGCAACAGGGCTTCAGCAAGCCAAAGTTCATAATGTTTTTTGTTAAGGACATAAGGCATTCTGCCATGGACGGGCTTTACGGATTCTTCTGCCTCTTTGGTTATAATGGTGAAGCTCAGGATAACCCCTGCTTCCTTTTCCCAGAGGCTCCAAAGCCCTGCAAAGGCAAAAAGGGGATGATCTTGTTCGTAAAAGTAATAGGGCTGTTTAGGGCTTGTTTTGGTGCTCCACTCATAGAAGCCGGTGGCAGGAATAAGGCACCTTCTTTTTTGAAAAGATGGTTTAAACATGGGGCTCTTATCAACGGTTTCGAGTCGGGCATTAATGGGACGAAGGGTTTCTTTATAGTCTTTTGCCCAAGGGGCAAGAAATCCCCACTCCATCAAAGACAATTGCCTTTTTTGATGCTTGTCCAGGTGAATAATAGGTACGGGTTGTGAAGGAGCTATATTATAGGATTCATATGTGTATTCAGGCGGCGCCTCGACATTGAACTCTTCTTTGAAGTTTTTTTCTGTCAGGACAACGGTAAACCGCCCACACATGATATTTCCTTCCAGCCTATGCCTTTTAACCCTGCTCTATTTTATACAGGATATTATACATAAGCCATGCGAAACAAATTGATTTACAGGCGCGTTAAATTGTCCCTATGATTTATGTACACAATTCAAAGAATGATGATAACCATGCAAAATCAGGAGAGAAAAATGCCTAAAGGGGGAAGCCGTCGCGGTGCAGGCCGAAAGCCGAATACAGGTATGTATAAAGAGCGCACGGTTGCGAAGCGTATTCCAAAGTCTTTAGCCAGGAATTTAGAACAACTTGTTTCCTCATTGAACGAGGAACAGGGTAATAAGAAATTTACAATGGGCTTTAATGTGAAGCAGCTGGGTCCAATGTACCCAAGTAATCTGAGCCTTCCTCTTTTTTCTAACCGCGTACAAGCCGGTTTTCCGTCACCGGCTGATGACCACCTTGAAGCATCTTTGGATTTAAATAAGCTTTTGATCCAGCACCCGGAATCTACTTTCTTTGTTCGGGCGTCAGGAAACTCCATGATTAATGTAGGCATTAATGACAATGATACCCTGGTTGTTGACCGTTCATTGGAGCCAAAACATGGGGATATCATTATTGCTGCCTTGAATAGTGAGCTTACGGTGAAGCGCCTTTATGCAAAGGACAATAAAGTTTTTTTAATGCCAGAGAACCAGGATTACTCCATCATTGAAGTTAACGAGGAGATGGACTTCATTGTTTGGGGTGTGGTCACGTCTGTGGTTCATCAGCTTAAAGATGCAAAGAAATGATTGCCTTACTGGATGCGAACAACTTCTATGTGTCGTGTGAAAGAGCATTTCGCCCGGATATCACGAAGAGGCCCGTGGTTGTCCTCTCAAACAATGACGGCTGTTTTATTTCAAGGTCAAATGAAGTAAAATTATTGGGTATTCCCATGGGGGCACCTTACTTTAAGTATAAGGAAATCCTTGCTGACCACAATGTTGCCATCTTTTCTTCCCATTTTACACTTTACGGCGATATGTCAGGTAGAATGATGACTTTAATAGATTCTCTTGTCCCCAGAATGGAAGTCTATTCTATTGATGAAGCTTTTATGGACCTTTCTGGTATCAAAGACATAGAAAATCTCTGCAACCATATTAGAAACACAATATGGCGTTCTTTGGGGATTCCTACCTCCATAGGTGTAGCCCAGACCAAAACCCTTGCTAAGATCGCTAATTATTATGCTAAGCGTGTGCCAGCTTTTAAGAATATTTGTTACCTTGAT
>CAZXMD010000155.1:0-4578 GCA_964641635.1 uncultured Candidatus Finniella sp.
TGCTGATCATAAAAAAACCGTCTTATTCCTTGAAACATTGGTTAACCAACTTTCGCTCTCAATTTCGGGAATCAAAATGCGGGATCTTTTAAAAGACCAGGCAACAAGAGATCCTCTCACAAACCTGTTCAACAGGCGTTACCTGGAAGACACATTACAACGGGAACTTCACCGGGCTCAGCGCCATGGGACGCCTGTTTCGATTATTATGATTGATATTGATCACTTTAAGTACATCAATGATACCTATGGCCATGATGGCGGCGACGCAGTCTTGGCGGAAATTGGATTGCTTCTGCAGAAATATTACCGGAAAAGTGATGTGGCTTGCCGTTTTGGGGGAGAGGAATTTATCCTTGTCTTGCCCGAAATGAGCCTCAAAACTGCTGTTCAAAGGGCGGAAATAATCAGGGCTTCTGTGCAAAGCCTTCGCTTGACTCTTCGGGGGCAAGAGATGAAGGGGGTGACGATTTCTTTGGGGGTCGCTACTTATCCGCAACATGGAACCTCAATGCAGACATTGATTTCTGCGGCGGATGAAGCGCTCTATCGGGCAAAGAACTTAGGACGCAACCGTGTAGAAGTGGCTCAAAAGGATCCTTCCACGCCAGCGATTCCGTCTCTGGAGGTTGTTTAAGAGATTGCGAGCTGGGCAATCTGAGAAGTATGAAAAAATACTCAAAATCGTATGATTTTTTTCACGTTAAAAATATTCTAAAAAATTAATGTTTTTTGTGCATAAATTGAACTGTTTTTTTGATTTATTTGTTTAAATAAAAAACATTTGAAATGATAATTTTTTTAATGTAATAAATTTATTAATTAAAAATATCTGTTTTGTTTTAATGCAAGACATATGTAATTTTTCATTTAAATAAAAAATCAAAGGAAATCTTCGTATGAGAAAGTATGTGCCATTATGGCTTGTCCTTCTTTTGTCTTTTCATGCCTATGGAACGGATGAGCAGGTTGGAAAATTAGGAATAGAATTAGACAAAGCAACCAAAAAACTTGATAGTGTTGTAGATACTTATAGTGCCATATTGCTTGAGGAAATTGAGTCTATCAAAAATTCCAAAGAGAATATTGATAAAAAATACCAAATTGAAAAAGAGCGTATTTTTCGATTTTTTGAAGAAAAAATACAACATTCAAAAGATTATTTTAAACTGCAAGAAAGAAAGACTTGTGAATGTTTCCAATTTGATAAAAAACTTATTGTTCCAGTAATTAGAAGATTTTCACTTGCTGAAGAAGAAAACTTTCTTCATGAAAGGGATGTATCTGTTATGAAATTAAACTCAGGATACGTGAAAAATTTTAATTATCTAAAAGGTTTTTTTGACTTTTATTGCCAAACTCATGAAGATCTGCAAGAATTGAAATCCTTAGGGAATGACACGACAGTTGATCTTAGTACTTTTCATAAGCACCACATTGAAACCATGCATAAAATCATATGTAGCAATCCTGCAGAGAATGACCCTATCATCGACAATATGTGCTGCGAGTTGGATGTAGTTTATGGGCAGTATGAGCGTATTCTTGACTTAAAAAAAGAGAGTTTGGCTTCTAAAGAGAGTTTGGCTCCTTTTATTTAAATAATTCCAGAAAATGAATGTACGCTTGCGCGCAAATGCTACCCCACCCCTCCTGAGATGATCATTCTTGATAGAGGGGTGGATTTAGCATGATTTTCTTGTAATCCTTCTCTTCCTTTCTTATATGAAGTTCTATATATTGCAACCTAACGATTAATCAGTAAATAGAGGCTATTATGATTGGACTTGGAAACCGCTCTCACCACCATCATCACGACGGACCTTGTGATCATGATCACGGCCATGATCATGAGGAAAACATGGATGAAATCACGATTCATGGATCTGAGGATTTTGAGGGGATGCGTAAAGCCGGTAAACTTGCGGCCCAAACCTTAGATTTCATTACCCCTTACGTTAAGGTTGGGGTCACTACGCAAGAGCTGGACGAGCTTTGCCATAAATTTATCCTGGATCACGGGGCCATTCCAGCGCCTTTAGGCTACCGGGGATATCCAAAATCTATCTGTACATCTATAAACCATGTGGTTTGTCATGGCATTCCGGGGGACAAAAAGCTTCTGGATGGGGACATTTTAAATATTGACGTGACCGTGATTGTGGATGGTTGGCATGGGGACACAAGCCGTATGTTTGCTGTCGGCAAGGTTGGCGTCAGGGCTGCTAAGCTCATAGACACAACCTATGAAGCGATGATGCGGGGGATTGAGGTCGTACGACCCGGGGCAACCTTAGGGGATATTGGGTATGCCATTCAGTCTTTTGCAGAAAAACAGGGTTTTTCTGTGGTGCGTGATTTTTGTGGCCATGGGCTGGGTAAAATTTTTCATTCCGCTCCGAATGTCGTTCACTATGGAAAACCAGGGCAGGGGTTGGTATTGAAGGAAGGCATGTTCTTTACCATTGAACCGATGATTAATGTTGGCCGTTATGACGTCAAAGTTCTTTCGGATGGATGGACAGCTGTGACACGGGATAAATCCTTGTCGGCACAATTCGAACATTCCATAGGGGTAACAACCAATGGCTACGAAATCTTCACGCTCTCAGGGGAATGACCCATCCCATCTCGGCCACCGGGCACGCTTGCGTGACAGGTTTGCCCAGGCGCAAGGTATTGGCTTAGCTGATTATGAATTACTCGAATTGCTCCTGTTTCTGGCTATTCCGCGGGGAGATGTTAAGCCTCTAGCCAAATCGCTGCTTCAAAAATTTGGATCTCTTGCAGCACTCTTAAAAGCAGAGCAGGGCCTCATTTTGGAAACTCATGGTGTTGGTTTGGGTGTATTACATGCTATTCAGCTCACGCAAGCCATAGTGGGTAAAGTTCTGCAGCAAAAAATGATGAGCAAACCAGTTCTGGCCAGTTGGCAGAGTGTCCTTGATTATTGCCACGCAACCATGGCTCATGATCAGCGAGAAATTGTGCGTTTGTTGTTTCTAGATCGAAAAAACCAGGTCATTGCTGATGAAGTTCAGCAAACAGGGACAGTGGACCATGCGCCGCTTTATCCCCGTGAGGTGGTTAAGCGCGCGCTTGATTTGGGAGCTTCCGCCTTGATCATTGTCCATAATCACCCTTCGGGCGATCCAACGCCATCCCGGGGAGATGTCGAGATGACCTTAAAGGTCCAGCAAGCCGCGAGTTCCCTTGGCATTGAAGTCCATGATCACCTCATCATCGGTAAGGGGCGTCACAGCTCTTTGAAATCTATGGGCCTGATGTAAGTACTCAATTCATGATTCGGTCCTTGAATTGCCATTTAAAAAATATTCCAATAACATACATGTATAAAGTAAAATATTTATTAATAATTTATTTTTTTTAATAAATTTCAATGAAAGTTGATTTCAAATTAAATCGTCCTATATTTAGATTTGCTGAATAAATTCTAAATGGAGGTTGTTATGGCTAAAAGTGGAAATGGTCCCTCTCAAGGAAATGGAAAAAAACCAACCCCAACCAATATTATAAATGGAGGGGACGGTGATGATATTTTGTTTGGCACTGTAGGTGCGGACACCATTAATGCGGGAAAGGGAGATGATATTATTTATGCCAACGCTGGCAGTGATACTGTTATGGCAGGCGCTGGTAACGATG
Source organism: uncultured Candidatus Finniella sp. (assembly GCA_964641635.1). Taxonomy (GTDB): domain Bacteria; phylum Pseudomonadota; class Alphaproteobacteria; order Paracaedibacterales; family VGCI01; genus VGCI01. Next base: position 3,667 of record CAZXMD010000155.1, read on the forward strand.
TTATTATCCACAGCATTAACGATAATTTGGGTTCCAAAGATTATTATGATGGAGGGGTGAATAATGACACCCTTCAATTGGTTGTTACCCAAGATCAATATGATATCCTTCAAAAAGCACTTTTAGATTTTAGCACCTGGGACAAAGCGCAAGTGTTTGATTTTAGTGCATATAGCAAAGATATTAACCTTAAAATTGTCAATATTGAACATATAACGTTTGAAATTTTAGAACCCACCATTCAATTTCAAAACACGCAAAGCATTACGACTGATAAAGATGACAATTTAATTGGGACAGACTTCAACGACATGCTGGTTGGCGGGCCGGGTAATGATCACCTGTTTGGTAATGATGGGGATGATCGGCTTGTTGGCGGAGAAGGAAATGACCATTTAATCGGTGGCAATGGAAATGATGTTATCATTGGCGGCGCTGGCGACGACTGCATTAATGCAGGAGCCGGTAACGACGTGGTCAATGGGAGCGTCGGTGCGGATACTGTTGTTCACTTTGTCGATGAAAATCAAGGATTCCATGACTATTATCAGGATTCTGGGACCTCAGTACAAAACGATGGGCAAGATAAATTAATACTGGTTTTTAGCGATGGTGATTATGAAAAAATCGCAACTCTTATCAACACCATGGAGGCAGATTTTGCTGCTGCCAAGAAAAATGGTGTTGTATTTGATTTTAATCAATACAACAGCGAACTATCTGCCCTCCTTGATTACCCAAAAGCTCTAAATATTGGAACAAAGGGTTTTGAACACCTTGAGGTTATTAATGCCACAGAAGCACAAAATCGCGCAGATCAAGGTGAAGAGTGCTATGGAACCCCGCATCAAAATCAAGCGCCTGTAGCGGTTCCGGATAACTTCGTGATATCGGAAGATGATGCGTTTGGTC
>CAZXMD010000156.1:0-4557 GCA_964641635.1 uncultured Candidatus Finniella sp.
TATCCCTCCATTGGGTCAATGATTTCCCGGGATTATTGGCGCAAAGCTTTCAGTGTTTAAAAGAAGACGGCCTGTTCCTCGCCGCCCTTTTTGGGGGAGAAACACTCATCGAATTGCGGGATTGTCTGTCATCTGCTGAGCTTGAGCTTCGAGGCGGCGTTGCGCCTCGCCTTTCGCCTATGGTTTCCATCAAGGAGGCCGGCGCCCTCCTTCAACGCATTGGTTTTGCCTTGCCTGTCGTTGATTGTGACCGCCTTCGGGTCACCTACTCCCATCCGTTAGCCCTTCTGCATGATTTACGAAAAATGGGGGAAACAAACGCCCTCCTTAACCGATCCCCGGTCCCTTTGTCACGTGCAATCCTGGCCCGTACCTTTGAAGTGTACCAGGAGCGCTACGGGTTACCTGACGGGCGTATTCCTGCCTCTTTTGATGTGATAACCCTTACCGGCTGGAAACCTCACCCTTCCCAGCAAACGCCCCTTCCGCGAGGATCAGCCCAATCCCGGCTCAAGGATTATGTATAACCAAGGCTTTTCTCTCCCCTTAAAATCCGCTAATATCCATAGATAATATTTGCTCTAAAAAGAAGATTGCATGTCCCAACCACCGCAGCCTATTGATCAGCTCACCCGCGATGAAGCGGCGGAGGAACTTGCCCGTTTGGCAAAGGAGATCGCTCATCATGACTATTTATATCATCAATTAGACGCTCCCAAAATTAGCGATGCAGCCTATGATGCTTTAGTTGCACGCAACCGCGCCATTGAAGCGCGCTTTCCGGATTTGCAGCGCGACGATAGTCCCTCACACCGAATTGGAGGAGGAACATCTCCGGGATTTAAAAAGGTAAAACACCGCACGCCGATGCTGTCCCTGGATAATGCCTTTACGCCGGACGACGTAACGGATTTCCTGAACCGCATCCGCCGGTTTCTGCAATTGCCAACCGACCAACCCATTGAAATGGTAGCTGAACCCAAGATCGACGGCTTATCCGCCTCACTCCATTACCAGGATGGCTGCTTTATATTGGGCGCAACCCGTGGCGATGGAAGCGAAGGGGAAGATATCACCGCAAACTTACGCACGGTCAAAGGCATTCCCTTAATCTTGCAAGGGGAAAATCCGCCTCAAAATCTGGAAATCCGGGGCGAGGTCTATATGCGGCGGGATGATTTCTTAAAATTGAATGAGACCCGGATCACTGCGGGAGAACCGGAATTTGCCAACCCGCGCAATGCAGCCGCCGGATCCGTCCGCCAGCTTGACCCAAAAATTACGGCTAAAAGACCACTTCATTTCTTTGCTTATGCTTATGAAACCTTGTCAGGCGTCAAAGACAAAACCCAAAGGGAGCTTTTAGAATCCCTTAAAATGTGGGGGTTTTCTGTCACAACTTTGCGCCAGGTTTGCCAAAACGAGAAAGATCTGATGGCGTTTTACCATAAGCTTGAAGCGATGCGCGCTGACCTGGATTTCGATATTGATGGGGTGGTTTATAAGGTCAACAATTTGGACTGGCAGAACCGGTTGGGCACGGTTGGGAGAACGCCCCGCCATTCCATTGCCCACAAGTTTGCCGCCGAAAAAGCGGAAACGACCTTGGAGGATATTATAATCCAGGTCGGTCGAACAGGCGTCTTGACCCCTGTCGCTGTCTTAAAACCTGTCACTGTGGGTGGAGTGGTTGTCCAACGGGCAACCCTTCATAATGAAGACGAACTCGCCCGCAAAGACGTCCGTATCGGAGACCATGTCGAAATCCAACGAGCGGGAGACGTGATTCCGCAAGTCGTGCGTGTCATCCTGGAAAAGCGTCAGTCATCCTCGGAACCATATATTTTCCCAAAAAATTGCCCTATCTGTGGGAGCGAAGCCGTTCGTCTTGAGGGTGAAGTCGCCCGACGGTGTACTGATGGGCTTGTGTGTCCGGCTCAAGCCATGGAGCGCCTCAAACACTTTGTCTCCCGCAATGCTTTTGATATTGAGGGATTAGGCGAAAAGCACATTGAGGGTTTTTATCAGGAAGGGCTGATCAGAAGTCCTGCAGATATCTTTACCTTAGAAGCGCGGGACCGTCAATCCTTGACGCCTTTGCGCAATAAAGAGGGGTGGGGTGAGCAGTCGGCACGGAACCTCTTTCAGGCCATTGAACAACGGCGCACCATTTCCCTGGATCGCTTTATCTATGGGTTGGGTATCCCTCAAGTGGGGATCGTTACGGCCAAGCTATTGGCCCGCCACTATCGAACCTTGGCAAATTTGTGCACACAAATGGTCGAAGCTCATGACAGAAATTCTGAAGCCTGGGCAGATTTGTTGGCGTTAGAGGGGATTGGAACGAATATGGCATCCGATCTTGTGAATTTTTTTAACCAATCCCATAACCAGACGATTGTGGATAATTTAGCAGCCCTTTTGATTATCCCAGAGTTTATCGTTGAGGCCACCATTTCATCGCCCCTGACAGGCAAGACCATCGTTTTTACAGGAACGTTATCCACCTTAAGCCGCCCCGAAGCCAAAGCCCGCGCGGAACGCCTCGGCGCTAAGGTAACGGGAAGCGTCACTAACAAAACAGACTACGTGGTGGTGGGTAAAGATGCGGGCTCTAAGGCAAAAGCGGCAAAAGAGCTAGGCATTCACATTTTGAGTGAGGATGAATTTGTGGCATTAATGGGCGCGGAACTTCCTTCATTTTAGCTCCTCCATTTAACCCAACAAATATGTTTCGATAGGTTAACTGCTTTTTTTCTCCTTCCCTCCGTCCTGCAAGACTTTGTTATCCTTGGGTATGTTCTCTGATAAAGGGGCATTGCCTTTTGGGCTTTCCTGTGAGCTTCCCGTCTCCGACCCTTCACTGTTTTTTGGTGAAGCCACGCCCTTTGGGCTTCGTGGTGATTTTCCTATCTCTATACTAAAGATGGTTGGTAAATTATTAAAAGACAAAGACGGTTTTTTAGAGGATGTATTGTGGGAAGATTTTACTGATTCTTCAGGCTCTATGGCGCGATTTGATTTCATTTTAGGAGGATTTGAACCCTTTCTAAGAAACTTGCGGGAGGAACTTCCCTTCCGGGGAAGCGTCTTGTTCGGATGAAAAGATTCAGGAGATAGCTCAACACCATGGAAAGACGGTGTATCGGAAGATGGTATGGTAATTGAAGAAGATACCTTCCGGACCATTGGTGGGTTATCTGAATTTAATTGGATTGATGTAAAAAACCTGGAAATAGACTGTTTCCTAATCTCATTTGTTTTTTGAAAAACAGCAGCACTATTTTTTCCGCCTTTTGAACGATCCAGATAGAAAAGGTGACAATAAGTGATTTCAAAGTTGTTCGTTAATGTCAAATAGAAGGCATAAGTTTTTATAAAAGCATCTTCTGTTATTGTCGTAAACCTTGGCTCTACGGTTTTTTGTTCATCTGGTATACATAAAGAAAAACCGATCGAGAGTAGATTAGACAATTGAACATTTTCACAATTCCGGCAATTGAAAAAAGAGAACCAATAATATTCATCATCATAATAGACGGCGAAGTCTTTATAAAAAGGCATTCCAGACGCTTCGTCTTTCGAAATACTCATGTTATGAATGATATTTTCATCTTGATCTCTCTCAAGTTTCTTTGGCAACTCCGTTAAAAATTCTTTGAAATATTGAGAATTAATTTGCAAAGCGCCTTCTTTATTTGGGGGATGAAAAAACCTGGCTGATTGAGGTTCAACTTCCTTTTCCATTGCGATGCAAGCTACTGATCTTAACAAGAACAAGGCACTCAAGATAGAAACGTGAAACAACGTAGCAATGTACCCTCGAAGTGATTTTTTCAACACCTTAATCCCCCAATTCTAATTGTGGCCTGAATGATGGTCCGAATCGTTACCTTCCAACACGTTGAGACTTGTTTCTATTTATTCTGAGCGCGCTCAACTTTGTACATATTTGCCCCAGAACCAAAATATCCGATTAATTATTATAACTTATCGGCACAGTTAGAATAACAAAAAAGAATTTAACAAACACTTAAAGACAACCATATATTTTTAACAATAAAGTAGTCACACATATATAGCATTATATTTTTATAGCATTTTAATAATCTTACCACTACTTACACATTATAGGATTATAACGAATAGTCTAGGGTTGAATATGGAACATTACGTTGTATTAGCATTACTCACCTACACAACCATGCAAACGCCAAGTGATGCCCCCCGAGAGATTGCAGAGGCGCCCGTTTATACACAAATAGAAAATGAACGAAATGAGAATTGTGAGAGTCCAGAAGTAGCCATAGAGCAGCAATAAGACAGCCACAAGAGTTTTTAGGCACCCACAATAACAAGCAATTACTTGATTATTAATGATTTTTTATTGTTTTTTCTCTTCTTCAACTCCTTTTGTCCTGTTCCTTTCTGTCTTTTCTGTCATTTTCATCTTTTCCGTTTTGTTTGTTATCCCAATTGCTGTCCGTGTCAGAATCCCATTTCAGCAGTGCTTTGCGTGCCGGTGGGAATGAGAAATTTTCCTATGGTGCGAAAACT
>CAZXMD010000157.1:0-4532 GCA_964641635.1 uncultured Candidatus Finniella sp.
GGTTTCTCTAATTTTTGGGGATGAACAAGGTATTCTGACAGAAGGCTTCCGGTCATGCCAATCAAAAGCGCTACCAAAACGCTGGCTGTGATTTTATTGAACTCAAAACTATCCATTTATAAATGGTGACTCTTGCGCAATCGTTCTCTTGATTTCCAGTATAAATCCAAACGGTGCGTGTTGCGAACCCTATAATTATGAAACCCCCATAAGATTTTTTGCGTGCTTTTTGGTCGCGTGTATGGCACTAAGGATATACTTTAACGATGAAAAAGAGTCCAAAGGCATGCTTGATCCCATTATTTTAATTCCCTCACGCTTAGCGGCCGTCCGGTTGCCGAATAAACCGTTGGCTGATATTCAAGGCGAACCCATGGTTGTTCATGTGTGGCGTCGGGGGATGGCGGCGAACATTGGCCCTGTTGTCGTGGCGTGTTGTGGGTCTGAGATTGAAGACGTTGTCAAACAAGCCGGTGGCCAAGCTGTGATAACAGACCCGGACTTGCCTAAAGGCACAGACCGGATTTATGCAGCACTCCAGAAAATTGATGTCCGCAACCCGGGAAATCAGTATGATGTAATCATTAATTTACAAGGGGATTTACCAACCATTAGCGCTAGCCTATTGCATCAGGTTTTAGCGCCTTTAGCGGATCCGGCGGTTGATATCGCAACCATTGCAGCCCCAATCACCAACCAGGCGGATCTTGCGAACCCGAATGTGGTGAAGATTGCCATGACGGAGCCCAAAGAAACCCCGGATGGAGGCAAAATAGGCCGGGCTTTATATTTTTCAAGAAGCCTTATTCCGTCCGGTGGACAGATTCATTACCATCACATTGGCGTATATGCCTATCGGCGTAAAGCCCTTGAGTCTTACGTTCAGATGCCTGTTTCATCTCTGGAAACGGCGGAACAGCTTGAGCAATTGCGGGCCTTGGAAGCGGGTATGCGCATTGATGTGGCCGTTGTGAATGAAATTCCTCCCAGCATTGATACTCAGGAAGATTTAGACCATGTTCGTAAGCTGATTCAAAGTAACCAATAAAACGTTCTCAAATCTAGAAATTTGTGCGGTCAAAACCTGAAAACCCAGAGGTTTCAATAGTCCTTAAGCGATCCAAGGCCCCTTGGAGAATATAGGTGGCAGCGAGTTTGTCAACAACTTCCCCGCGGCGTTTGCGGGACATATCCGCATCCAGAAGGGTGCGGTTAACGGCTGCAGTTGACAGGCGTTCATCCCAAAGGGCGACCAGTACTTGGGACAGTTCTGAAACATGACGGGCAAATTCACGCATTTTTTCAGCTTGAGGCCCATATGATCCATTCATATTGATAGGCAAACCAATGACAATTCCGACGACATGGTATTGGTTGGCAAGGCTTAAGACAGAAGCAATGTCGGCATTCCTGTTGGTGCGCCGTATGACCATGAGGGGGGTTGCAATGCGCCATGTCGCATCCGAAATGGCTACACCGATGGTCTTTTCACCTAAGTCAATTCCCATGAGCCGTCGGCCGCGTTCACGATAACTCGCTAAATCATTCACATCATAAAGAGGCATTGTATACTCCTATTCTTTTATCGTAACCGTTGTTCGTAATTTCTTCCAGTACTCTAAGCGTTTTTGAATTTCGCGCTCAAACCCTCTTTCAACAGGTTGATAGAAGCTTTGACGTCCCAACTTTTCGGGAAAGTAGTCCTGCCCGGAAAATCCGTGGGGTGTATCGTGATCATACGCATATCCATGTCCATACCCTTCCTGCTTCATGAGGGTGGTTGGCGCATTCAGGATATTTTTAGGAGGAATAAGAGAACCCGATGTCTTGGCGGCATTTTGTGCCTTCTTCCAGGCCATATATACAGCATTTGACTTTGGGGCGGTTGCAAGGTAGGTTGCGGCATTTGCTAAAGATAGCTCCCCTTCCGGAGACCCTAAACGTTCATAACTCTGCTGGGCCGCAACGGCATGAATAAGAGCTTGAGGGTCGGCGAGTCCCACATCTTCCGCTGCAAAACGGACCATGCGCCGCGCAATGAAGAGGGGGTCTTCTCCTCCCTGGATCATCCGTGCCATCCAATAAAGCGCGGCATCAGGGTCAGATCCGCGCATGGACTTAATAAAAGCGCTGATCAAATTGTAGTGAAATTCTTGGGAGCGATCATATAGAACCGCTCTTTGTTGAAGGATATTTGCCAGATCAGCAGGGGTTAGAGGTTCCTCGGGGGATTGTCCTTGAATTGTTTCAATGAGGTTCAGCAACATGCGGCCATCACCATCTGCGAGGTGCAGCAAACTTGCTCGTGCCTCAGGTGTAAGGGGTAAGAGGTGGCCTGTTTTTCTTTCTGCACGGCTTATAAGGGACTCTAGGGCATCAGAAGAGAGGGGATGAACGACGAGGACACGGGCGCGGGACAATAAAGCTGAATTAAGCGCAAAAGAAGGGTTCTCTGTCGTTGCGCCAATCAGCGTGACAATCCCACTTTCCATGGGCCCCAAAAGTGCGTCCTGTTGAGCTTTATTAAAGCGATGAATTTCATCCACAAAGAGGATTGTATTTGCAGTCTTTGAAGCATCATCAAAGACACGGCGCAAATCAGCAACACCGGCGAACACGGCAGATAATTGGACAAAAGATTGCTTCCTTTCCTGTGCAATAAGTCGTGCAAGGGTGGTTTTTCCCGTGCCGGGTGGTCCCCAGAATATTAAAGAAGGAAGCCGGGGCGTCTTTAAAAGATGATGGAGTGTACCTTCCGCTCCCGTGAGATGGTCTTGCCCCACAACATCTGTCAAGGTAAGGGGCCGCAAAGCTTCTGCGAGCGGTGGAGAGGCGCCAGGTGTTTTGATGGAAAATAGGTTGGTCATGGGCGTTTTTCAACCTCTATCCGGCGATTGCCCTGGCGTATCACTAAGGAACCTTCGTTTTGTAAGTTAGGGAACTCATTGAATAGGTCTTCTACGGATCCAATGCGATGCTCGTTGACTTCCTCAATAATATCTCCTTTCTTCAACTTTAATTGGAGCGCCAGGATATTATTGCGCGTGTCTGTAATGACAACTCCCTTCTCAGGTGTTCCCGGAGGCAGCTGATACTTTGATATAATGGCCGGAGACAGGTTACTCACCTCAAGGCCTTTCATTAAACCTCCGGCCTTTGGGACAATTCGCGTATCAGGAGCAGGAATAGCAGGGGGTTCAATTGGTTGAAACGTTATGCTTAAGGTTTGCCCATTCCGTTGAATGTTCAGAGTAATTTCCTCTCCAAGAGGGATAGATTGTATCCGGTAAATAAAATCCTCAGGGCCCGAGATATTCTGTCTGTTGAGAGCGGTGATGACGTCTCCTTGTCGAAGACCGGCCTCAAGGGCAGGGCTTGAAGGATGGAGGTTTGTAACGAGAACTCCTTGGGGAGTCTGGAGTTCCAAACTTGCCGCTAGGTCATTTGTAAGTTGTTGGGCTTCGATTCCTGCCCAAGGTCGGATAATGACTCCACCATTTTTTATACTCTCAATGAGAGCCCGGATCAGAGCTTTCGGAATTGCAAAGCCAATGCCAAGGTTAGCGCCTGTCTTTGATAAAATAGCATTTGGGATGCCAACCAGGTTCCCATCCATGCTGATCAAAGCCCCACCGGAGTTTCCGGGATTAATGGATGCATCGGTTTGAATAAGCATCCGTCCCCTTACATTTCGGGCGATGGCGGATATAATTCCACTGGTGACGGTTTGTCCGACTCCAAACGGATTGCCGATGGCTAAAATATAATCACCAACCTCAACATCTTTCTCTTCCAGAGAGAGAGCGGGAAGGGGTGCGCCAGGGGGGATATTTTTCAATTGGATTGCGGCCAAGTCGTTTTGTAAGTCTTTTGCGACAACTTCTCCTTCAAATTCGCGGTTATCCGTGAGACGGATCACGATCTTTTGGGCATTAGCAATGACGTGCGCACAAGTTACAACGATGCCTGCTGAATTGACAATAACCCCAGATCCTAATGATTTAGCCAATCCTTGATTTGGTGATCCTTCATTATCTGCGTTCTTTCCAAAGAAGAAGCTGAAAAAGGGATCACTGGAAAATAATGGATTCGCAACTGTTACCTTTTGTAGTGTAAAAATACTTACGACAGCCGGCGCTGTTTTTTTTACGATCGGGGCATAAGTTGTTGGAGAAATAGGGAGGGCTGACGCAAAAAGCCCCACGGGATTTTGCGTACCGACGCTAGCTATAGTGGGCCATACGAGGAATCCAAACGAGGCTATGGTTAAACAAACTAATTGGCGCATATTCCCTCCTTAGTGACTTTAATAAGTCTACCATACAATTGTTAAAAAGGGGTTAGAGCTTGCTTTCATTTATCTTAAATAATCTACCACGCAGGAATGACGGCGCTTTTATAGGTTGACTCAATAAAATCCTTGATTTCTTTGCTGTGATAGAGGTCTACAAACTTTAAAATATCATCCCTGGTGACATCTTCGGCGCGGACAGCAATAACGTTCACATAAGGTGAGTCCTTATCTTCATGAA
>CAZXMD010000158.1:0-4121 GCA_964641635.1 uncultured Candidatus Finniella sp.
GGTAGTTTTCCTCAGATCGAAACAAGTTTTCACTTCCGTTTGCGTGGTTGAAGATGTGATAGTAGGTGGAGGGGTGCATGATTTTACTTGTTATAATACATATACTGTACGTGTTTTTGAAACTTTTTGGATTAAGTCCGAGCAATTCATTACTCTCCTATTTGGATGATTTGCCCTGCTGGATTGATTGCCTCTATAATGTTACCTAGTCGATCTAGTTTGATTGGAAAACAGTTTTCAACTATCTTCCGTCCTTCACTAAATTCCAGCATGTTTTGTGACTCAAGCTCTACGTTTTTTTCTATTACTTCAGCAATTGTATGCGGAGTGAAATATATCCGTTTACCACTGAATTTTGTGACAGAGAATATGTTTTTGGGTCTATCAACAGAGCACCAATATTCTTGGAAAAATGGGTTATTATGATCCCATTGAATCTCTTCACCTTCATTCGGTAAGTAGACCATATCTAGTTGTTTTAGGGTAAAAAGGAGCCTTCCTTTTTTGTTGGTCTCAAAGAATTCTTTAAAAACTGCTTTTTTATCGAAATTGGCTTTATCGATTGCTTGATTAAATGCATCCTTTAAAAGGATCGCGGAATCAAAAAGAGAGATTATGTCATAGTCTCTTTTGCCTTCTATATCCAATACCGCAAAGAGGTAATTACTTCCGGTATTGACATATAGGTTCTTATTATGACTTTTGTCTCTACTTAGCTTTTGTAGTGTGATTTCTGGTTGTTTGCCTTCCTTGGTCTTTTTACGATATATTTTCACAGAGTTAATTGGCGGATGCGGGAGAGGTATTTCTTTTCCACTTTTGATGATGGTTCGTTCAGTCAGTCGCTTGTTTAGCCCCATCAGTCCCTCAGCCCCGAATGCAGCAGTTTTATTATTGTCATGAATATTGTGAAAGTGATCATGAATGGTTTCTCTGAGAAATTTACTTGTGATTTTTTCGATATTACCCGCGGTATCAAAAGTGTTTCCTGCAAACTTGCTTAGAGGGATTCGATAGCATTCCATATTTGAGGAAAGTCCGTAAATGGTTTCCTCATGTAGAGCTCCCCTTATTCTTAGGCTCATTTCTTCGGTCTGTACGAAATTGCCATTTTGATCCTTTTCCTCCTTTGGTTGTATGAGCAGTTTGTCTTTCGGCTTGTGGGATATGATAATTTGTTCTAAAGCAGTCTTTGTGTCAAGCTCAAAGCCATGCCACGGCCGCTCAACATTTCTGAACCTTTCAATGTCTTTGATGACTTTGCTTCTAATGCTGTCTTCCATTTGCAAGAAATTTTCCAATAGGTTCTCATCATCTCCGCTGAGATCAAGATCGAACTGATTGATGTTGTTCTTGAGCCAGTCTTTGAGGTGTTTATTGAGATCGTTTAGCCTTTTGACTGCTTTCTCATCAGTGCATGCGACTGTGAGTGCATCCATAGCATGGTGTCTATGGTCTATTCTCTTGGTATAGCCATTGACGATCAGGTTGCCGTCTTTTGTGTAGATGTTGCAATCAATAAATAGCTGAGTGAAATCATCCAATGAAACAGGAGTATCTAAAGATGAAACTTTACTAAATATTTCTTGAGCCTCTTTATTTGGAAGTTTTGATGCGGTTAGTTCCTTGAAATAAGTTTGAATTTCATCGAGATTGTTATGGTCTATTTTTTCAAAGACCAGTGAGGCTTTTAAGCTGAAGTATTTTTCAAATCTCTCTTTAAGTAGGTTTTTAAATACTGGGGTAATGCCCCAGTGATTTCTTAGATAATGAGTGACACCACCAGATGATGTTTTGACATGGTTACTACCTACAATTTTGGCAAGTTCTTCCCTGACCTTTACAGATATATATTGAGTTTCTTTCTTTTGTCGCTCTATGGGATTGTCAGGGATTTCCGTAGCGAGCATGTGATTCCGTTTTTTTCCAAAGAATTTTTTGACAGCATTATCCATGAAATTGTCTTTGTTCAGGAGCTGACATTTGGAAGAACCTGCTTCAAAATATTCCATGGCTGTTCTGTTGCCTTTGTCTTTGTTTACATATTTTGCGCAAACTACTTTGTTAGCCAATGAATCATCGAAGTATCGAGACTGAGGAATGATGTGGTCAATATCATATAACCCTTTATCGAACAAATGGGAGAACTGGATGGTATCACCAGTATATGGGTCAACTTCTTTTTGTTCTTGCCAGAGTTTGTATTTTTCTATGTTCCCTGATGAAAGTGGTACGTTACTTTCTAGCAGTCTTTTTCTAATCTTTTCGTTGGCCTTGCGGCTGGCTTCATTTCTATCGTGAATCTTCTCTCGCTCTTTAATACTGTTTTTCAGTTCTCTGGCTAACTCTACTTTTATTTCGTCTGGCCGCCCGTACTTTTTCCAAATGTCCTTAACTACCATTAATGTCTCATTGATCATTTGCTCCACTAATGGGTTTCTCAATGAATGTCTCTTCAACACTTTTACTTCTTGAAAGTTGTCTAGGAGTTCTTTTTCTGATATTTGTTTGGCTGTATGCTGTCCGTAGATAAGCATGAGCGCATGGGCGTTTACAAAGCCCCCTTCTGTAAGTATCTGGCTTTCGTTAGCTTCTAGATAGGCCTGAACAGACATTTCATATGGATCCTCGGTATTTTCGTTCAGTAGTTTAATGACTTTGTCACGTATCTCCGTAGAAAAACTTGAGTTATCGAAATACTTACCAACTTTTACTAATGGGAGTGCCTTTTTTACAGCTTTTAGGGAAATAGATTGATAGTTTCTGGGAAATTTGATCTTTGATATGGATTTGACGATTTGATCAAACCTTTCACCGTCAATTCCTTTTTCCCTTAGATAATTGGCAATTGCTTTATTGCGATCACTATTTAAGTCATATTCATTCCCCTTTCCTCTGTAAAGTAGATCCCATAGCTCTATTTCATTTCCCAAGTCATCCATACTCAGAAGTGACCAGTACTTCCCTAACCTAGTTTTTAGCGTAATTCGTGTAGTATTTCCAACAAGTTTGCTTTTGGCACTCATGCCGTTAAAGAAATCTTCACCCTCTATGAAGTCGGTTCTCTTTTTAAGGTTGGTAAAAACAGCATTGAAAGTGAGTTCTCTTTTCTGCTGTAGTTCTTCGTATAAATACTCTTTAAAATCTACAGGGATGTTTCTTTCCTGATACATGTACCTTGGCTTGCCATCCTTTTTAACTCCTGCTTGAGCCTTTCTGTTGATGGACAGTTTGTTGATTTGCTCCCAGACTTTGTATTCTTGAAATAGGGGATGGCTATTTGCTACGGCTTTTTCACCTGCTTCAAATCTGCATTCAGAAATAAGATGACTTTGGTCCTTAAGAGGTCGCTGATAGTAGATGATTTGATTGCGGATAATATGCTTAAGTCCTTTCTCAATAGCTTCTTCACGAAGTTGCTTTTGAGTTAGTGAATTGCCTGGGAATAAAAATGACGCTATTTCTTTGACGTTTTCATGAGGAATATTCTTGATATGCTTATCAAATTGTTTTTCCCATATCGCATCAAATTCATCGAGGTATCGCGATCTCAAAATGACATTATCTCGAATCTTTAGCCAGTTGTCATCTTGTAAGCAATCCAGAAAGTATTCGCACAGATAGGTTTTCCTCCCCTTACTTTCTGAATGTGCGATCAATGCAGCCTCCATATTTTCCATTCTTTTTCGCCAGCCTGTTTTATTTGGGATGGAAAATTCTGTGGATGAAGGTTCTCCCGTTTTCTGGTTGAACCACGTTCTTCTATTCAGCTCTATTGTGTCACCAATTATTAGGTTTTCTACAGTAGTAGTTCCTGCCCATGGTTCATTTTCAGAATCAATGGTTTCAAGCTCATAGACTTTCTTTCCTTTTTTAGTTGGTTCATCAGTTGGACGATAGGCCAAAATCTTAAATTGTTGAATTTTACTTTCTTGAGTTGGAAATGATTTTTCGGACTTTATCTCTAAGACATCATCAAGTTCCTCCTGTCCATCATCATCATCGCCTCCTGAATACCCTCGAAGTTGATTGAGTTTATATAAAATTTTGCCAAACTCTTCTGCTGTGATCTCTTCATGAATAGCTTTGACTCTCATCTCCATGAATTCCTTAGCTGTAAG
>CAZXMD010000158.1:4131-4510 GCA_964641635.1 uncultured Candidatus Finniella sp.
TTCACTCCTTCTTGAATAGGCAGAATATTTACTTTCTGAATTTTTAAAGGGTTATCAAAGGATTTAGAAAGTGTTATTTGCTCAGGCAGCATACCTAGCTTTTGTAAAACGAAGATGAGCTTATTTCTTCTAAGCTTATATCGCTTGTTTCCTACTCTTATACCCTTCTTTTCTCTTTTGACAGCATTTCGGGTTTGAGGTAATCCTCGTTTGAAATTGGACATTTCAGCCCCATCCATTGGTACAATGCGGCTTCCTAAACCTATAATTTTGCCTTCTTTCTTCTCAAAATCCTGTTCAATAAGCGCCCATCCAATCGAGTTTGTACCCAAGTCAAGTCCCAATATTCTTTTCATAGCCATTGATTTTTTTAGTAAAA
>CAZXMD010000159.1:0-4497 GCA_964641635.1 uncultured Candidatus Finniella sp.
CACCATTGGCTCATTTTGCACGGACGCTACGTCTGCAAAGCTCGGGCGCCCTTGTGTCCTACCTGTATTCTTAATGATTTGTGTCCTTACGAGTCAAAAACAAAATGAGCCATGCCATATGTCGAATTGATTTTAAGTAAAGACACTTATCGATATCAATTATTATTTTATTTTAACTAAAAATTAACAAATTACACTTAATACTGAAGGGTGCGCAAAAAAATCGCACTTTTTTGTAGAAACTTTATTGAAAAGGAGTAAAGAATGTTTTTGAGTAATAAATTGCGCCAGAAGCGTAAAGGAAGAGTCGCAGGTAAAAGAAGGCTATTGTTGGCAACCGCTGCTTTCATAGCTGCAAGCGGTATTACCCAAGCTAAAATTACGGAATTTGACACCAAAGATGATATTTTTGGAGGCAGATCCGGTTCGATGGCAGCAAAGCTGGGCATTCTCCCCATGGATGAACCCAAAAGTGCAATAAATCTTTTGGAGCTACCATCGTCCGAAACTTTGAAAAACCTACCGGCAACTGTTATAGGTTATGTAAAGGAAGCTGATTCTGCAAAAATGTTAGCAGAGACTTCCCAGGCCACGGGTAACTTCAAAGGCGCCGCGCAACAACTCCTGGAAGAATTTGATCGCTTGCCAACAGCCAATATATTGGATTTTACAAAACTTGCTTACTCCGCTAATCAACAGGAAGAATGGGGCGACGAGGAGAAGGAAATTTATTGCAGGCTTGCTGTTGAGGAGGGATGGGAGATATGCCCTTTCAATGGGACAACAGGCACTGCTACCAATCAAGTTGAAAGCATTTCAGGGTTTGTCGCCTTTAAAGAGAACCATGTGGTTATTGCAACACGAGGGACAGAAATGACCAATTGGAATGATTGGATGACAAACTTCCGGTTTTCCAAGAGCCCCTTTCTTCGGATGTTTTCAGGTGGGGAGAGAAACAAGATTAGCGCCGCTACAGCGCAACTCTTTGGCCTTGAGGGGGGAGAAATTGCCAATGGCTTTCTCCAGACCCATTTGTCTTCCTGGGACTTTATCAGGGATGCTATCCTTAAACGCTCGGAATTTTTGGGAGTACCACCCAGCGAACTAAGAATTACTGTTACAGGGCACAGTCTGGGTGGTGCAAAGGCCCAATTAATTGGTGTAAACCTGGCGACAGAACGTGCACTCGACATTGGCGTTCACAAGGTAGAGGGTTCATTCTTTGGTGAAGATGATTTTTATAGCCCAGCTATATACTCAAAACCAGAAAATCCCGAAAATATAGAGGTTGTTGTTTTTGGATCGCCTAATGTGTTCACTGAGGAAGCGGCGGAACAGGTTGAAGAAATTCTAGGTGAGGACATATACCGGGTAGAAAACAATGGTTCAAAGCATTTTAGGGGCTTTGCTTTAGTCGATGTGGTAGGCGATATTGTTCCCTCCCTTCCCCCCAGAATCCTTGGATTCAAACCGGTTGGTAAGCGCATTGAAGACAAAGGACAACAAGGCATTTATGTTGGAAGGCACGTGATGAGCAACATTAGTAATGCGGCGCTTGATGAAGTTGATGCGGCCAGGCTCACCAGGCTTCTCGCTCGTCGGGAAGCCGTGAGTATGCCCAGCAACACTGCTGCGCCTGCTGCATAGATTGTCTTCAATGTCCTTAAGTTTAGTTACGGCCTAATAAGGCCGTAACTACGCTTGGCAGTGAGTAGAAAAAGACAGTTAACAGGTTCCAGGGATTAGGAAAACAGCTGATATCTTTCAATTTCTAATTTACGATAAGCTGTTTTTCCTGATTCCTGGAACCTGTTCCCCATTGGTGTTCAGAGTTAATAAATTCTGCCGCATCTATTGACCCCAACAGACCCTTTCAGCTAGGTGATGATTTTATATAAGACAGTTGCCATAATATAGAAGGCCAGTAGTCCCCATCAGGTTTTTTATATTTTTCCTTATCTTGCTTGAAGTACTTGGTTGAACTATCTAAAATCTGCACATACTGACCGACAGGAGATGAGTTACTTGTATAACACAAAAAACCATCCTCATCAGATTTAAATGTATTCCCCCTATTTTTCAGTGTGTAGTATGTGAGGCCATTATGGATTTCTTCCGTTAGACACCACAAAACATCATTCCTAAACTCTCCATCTTGTTCATATTTAGCTTTTTCATCGGGGTAAGAGTTAAAAAACCTGCTGCCATTATCCCCTAAAACTTGGCTATAAAAACCACTATAAGTTGACTTGTTTACCCATGTTAACAATCCTCCATCATAATTTTTTATAGTATAATATCCGTTTTCAGCCTGATGTATTTCCCATAAACCCTGCTGATCAGGAGCGTTATACTGAGCATCTGAAACTCCTGCATAATAACCACTTTGAGAAGGTTTTGAGCTGATCGGTAATAACAACCCAGCCTTGGGATCTTGTGCAGGATTTTTTCCAGAGCTGCTTAAATCGCAATTTTTTATTTTATAAACCCCATTAGCAAGCCCCAAAGATACCTCCTCAATAAGCCCCCATTCATCTATGCCTTGCTCTAAATTATACGAAAAATAATCCTCCTCCCTCTCCTTATCAGAGTCAGACGAAAGATAACCCTCATTATCAAAAAGAACATATTGAGCATTACGATCATCTACTGGTGGGTGCTCTTGTGGTGGTGAAAACGCAGAAGGTTTTGATGATGGTTCTTTATCGTAATTGTCATGTCTGGGTAATCTGAACTCTATAGAAGATCTGTGGAGTCTGTCTATGTAATAATCTTCCACATTGAGTTGACTTCCTATGGATTGAATTAAAACTTGCCCGTAATGCCCGTTTTGGGATTGATCTTTGGTATAACAAAGCAGGCCTGGATGACATGCTACATTTTTCAAGAGATGCACTTTCCTGTCAGGCTGATAGTATATGTCCCATAAGAACCTCTTTTCAAGGGTTTTGGGCCGCGCTTCAACGTGGCAATAGTAACCACTCCAAGGCCCCCCCAACAGGGCCTGTGTGTAAGTTAACAATTGATCAGATTTAGAGTGTACGATAATATAGTGAGATTCTTTCTTTTCTTTTCTTTTTACTTCAACAGTACGTATCTCCCATAAAGCCTCGATAGCTTCTTGACAAGCAGCATCCTCACCCATTAAAAATTCAACGTAAGTAACACCCTTGCCCATAAAAGATGTTGCAAGTGATTCCTTTGGGGGCATAGGCGCTAATTGGCCTTTATGTAAATTTCTCATATTCTGAGGTTTACACAAACCCAGATTTATTATTCTATGCGTTCCCGACAGATCAAGAACCCTCTTTGCCCCCTCGAATACAGGTCTTGTAGGTTTCATGGGGCGCACATATTTCACAGCTCCCTCTACTAAAGTAGATGTTCCAAGGAAACGTTCAGCTACTAATCCTGTGCCTGTTGTAAGTGGAACGCCAAGTGGAATGAAGGTTTGTACCAACATTTTAGTTACCCCTCCAAGATCACGCGCATAATCTTGATCCCTTGGCATGTCTGATTCTAGATTTTCCTTTTCAATCTGTCGTAGTAGCTCTTCAGTTGTTTGAGGTGGCAATTTTACTCTATGCACTGTACTATTATCGTATTCTATTCTCCAGATATCTTTTTCTTTCATATAAGTAAGTGCCCGTACTTGGAGAACTTTGCCCTCAGGGTCATCATCCGCTGCTGACAGGGGGGGACACAAGAAAAAGAAAACTAAAAAAATTGCGCTTATTTTAATAAAATTTCTCATTCTTGATCCTTTACGAGTATTCCTCTTAATTAAAGAGGTTAGGTTTCATTTTCAGTAAGCCCGATTATCTTAGGAATTCCTTGGATATCTATACCATTTTGAACCATCATAGGCAAACAGAATTTAAAAATTATCTAAAATGCGTTATTCTTTCTGATGTATTAAACCTAAGAGGATCAGGATGACAGCCTGAATAGTAAAGCCAAGGTGTAAACTGTTTGCTGGCCGGAGTAATAATACCATATCCACCTTAAATACGAATCTCATACTTGATCATGAAAGAGGGGAAATAACGACGGGCCAGGCTGCCTCGCTGAGAATGGTTTGCTTGGAAAATGCAATTTTTAACAATACGAATGTTAACATTACGACGCTTAAAAACTTACCTTTAAAGATATCCGGAGGCACGATATATATAATACGCAAGATGTTATGGAAGAAGAGTGACAGAAATATGGTGAGGCTCTTAAATTTTTTGAAAAACGTAAAAGTTTAACCGTAGAAGGACTGCTGCCAATTGTCGGGGAGTAATCTTGATGTCTTGTTGCAAGAAAGGTCGAGAATGTTCCAATTTGAAACGAAGATCCGTGTCCGGTATGGCGAAGTGGACCAGATGGGCTATGTCTATTATGGCAATTATGCCTTGTACTATGAAATAGCGCGAGTGGAGAGCTTCCGGCATTTAGGGGTAACTTACAAAGAGATTGAGGAAACAGGCATCATGATGCCTGTTTTAGAAAGTC
>CAZXMD010000160.1:0-4479 GCA_964641635.1 uncultured Candidatus Finniella sp.
TTACTTGCCCGTTCAAATCTAGGCTCATAAGTCGACACTTTCGCAGAAGCTTCTTTAAGTAGTTTGGAAGGAAATAAATTTTAGAACTCGTTTCAATTTTAGGATAAAACATTACCACCAACAAAAAAACCCTGCCCCAAAAAGGGCAGGGTTTTCTTTGGTCGTCTTAAGGACTAAATCCTTAGAACTTGTAAGACAAACCAATTTTACCAGATTGCTCACGAATTGTGCCAGCATTGACAAAATTAGCTCCATTGGCCGCGCGAACGCTTGGGCCAAATTCATAAGTGTATTCAAAACGTAAGTAAACGTTCTTATGGAAAGCCGTTTCAAAACCAACACCCGGCGCAAAAGAGAGGCGGTTCTTAGAACCAGAAAACGTTGTAGCGCCTCTGTTAGCAGTTAGATTATATTTACCCCAGTTACCGCCCAAAGTAATGTAGCCCATTGCCGTTGGCGTCAAGAGGTAACCTCCCCGTAACGCAGCCCGTGCATAACCATTACGCTTTAATTGTACTTGGTCACCATTATCATTAAAATTGGTTTTGGCATTCTGAAATGTGTAGCTGAGTTCCCCGCCGAGATAGAGACAGCCGGTCACCCAACCATACCCGCCATGAACACCAATATTCCCAAAACCACTACCAATATCATTTGAACCGGTTCTATAAGAACTTGTTATTTTAGCTGTCAATGAACCATACCCGGCATGGGCACCGAGATAAAAACCTGTGCTGTGAGTTGCATGAGCAGAACTCAAAGCTACCGTACTTGCTACAAGAGCTAAAGCTAATTTTTTCATAATATAACTCCTTAATGTTAACTATTTAAGATCAGATTATTAAAACTCTGACCAACCATAACTTTCACACAATATTATCTTTACGCATCTGAAACGCGCACACAACATTAAGGATACTTTGTCAAGATATAAAAACAAAAAGTGTGTCATATGCGACACATTAACGCAATCGTCACCGTTGAAGCATTAGACCCTCTATTGCCTTCACCACCTCGGAAACATTGGCTTCGCTGCCACCGGCTTGGGCAAGGTCGGGGCGTCCGCCCCCTCCGCTGCCTCCTAAAACGGCGGCTCCGGCACGAACCAGGTCTACGGCACTCAGGTTTTCCGTCAAATCTTGGGTCACACCTACGACAAGAGAGGTTTTTCCGTCCATAATGCTGGTCACAACCACAACACCGGACCCGATCTTGGCCTTCAGGTCATCCACCAGCGGCTTCAGGTCTTTGGTTGGCACATCAGTTAAGTGGCGTGTGATCAGCTTGACCTCCCCCACTTCCCGCACATCTTCGGCCTGATCTTTCGAAGTCCCATGGTCTTTTGTACCCAAAAGGGCTAATTGGCGGCGCAAATCTGTAACCTGGCGTTCCAGGGATTTTCGCTCGGCGAGAAGCGCCTCCAAGCGCGTCGGGAGTTCTGCTGATGTTGACTTTGTGACGCTGCTTGCCTGAAAAAGGGTCGATTCCAATCCTGTCACATACTCCAAGGCCGCCAGGCCCGTGAGCGCCTCAATGCGGCGGACGCCGGCCGCAATACCCGTTTCATTGATCATTTTAAAGAGACCGATATCGCCCGTCCGACTCACGTGCGTTCCTCCGCACAACTCCACAGAAAATGACGTCTCCGTTCCTTCTACGGTACCCATGCTCAACACACGTACCTCGTCGCCATAGCGTTCGCCAAACAAAGCCATCGCCCCATGGCTAATAGCCTGTTCCGTATTCATAAGGTGCGTGTGAACAGGATGATTGTGGATAATATGGGCATTCACCAAACGTTCTGCCGCTAGAATTTCTTCCCGGGTCAGGGCGCGCGTATGGGTAAAGTCAAACCGGAGGCGGTCAGGCGCCACAAGGGACCCTTTTTGCGTCACATGGCTCCCTAAAATCTGCCGCAAAGCCGCATGGAGCAAATGGGTCGCCGAATGGTTGGCGCGCAAAAGCGTTCGTCGGTCAGCATCCACCATCAGTTTTATTACATCGCCTGAGGCAACTTTCCCATTGATAACCTTGGCGAGGTGAACATGCAACGCCCCCCCCTGCTTTATCGTATCCGTAACCAAAAGTTCCGCTCCTGACGCGGTGACAAGTCGCCCCTGGTCCCCCATCTGGCCGCCAGATTCTGCATAAAAAGGCGTCTGGTTGACAATCAGCGCAACTTCTTGGCCGTGAGCAGCTTCTTCCCTACGCACGCCATCTTTCAAGATGACCTGCACAATGCCTTCCGCTTCCAAAGCATCGTATCCTAAGAATTCCGTGGCCCCGAATTCTTCGTGTAAATCGTACCAGATTTGCTCATTCCTAGACTCACCCGACCCCGACCACGCCGCACGAGCTGCCGCTTTCTGCGCTGCCATGGCGGATTGAAATCCTTCCAGATCGACAGAACGATGGGAGTTTTTCAGAACATCCTGTGTGAGGTCAAGGGGGAAACCAAACGTATCATAGAGCTTAAACGCAACTTCTCCTGGCAGAGGTTGGCTTGGCGACAGAGATGCCGTTGCGTCATTTAATAAACGTAAACCCCGCTCAAGGGTTTGCCGGAACTTTTCTTCTTCCAGCCGTAAATTTTCCACAATCAGGGATTCTGCGCGGAGAAGTTCCGGATAAGCTATTCCCATCAGGTTCATCAACGTTGGCGCCAATCGCCACATCAGCGGATCCTTGGCGCCCAAGATGTGAGCATGGCGCATTGCCCGGCGCATGATGCGGCGCAATACATATCCGCGGCCTTCATTGCTGGGAAGGACGCCTTCCGCCAGCAAAAAACAGCACGCCCGCAAATGATCCGCGATGACATTATGAGATTGCCGATGCGCCGGGTCTTGAACCCCTGTCAAATCAATGGAAGCCTGGATCAAGGTTTGGAAAAGATCAATATCATAGTTATCATGGACGCCTTGCAACACGGCTGCGAGCCGCTCCAGCCCCATGCCTGTATCAACAGACGGCTTTGGTAAAGACGTGCGGCGGCCATCGGCAAACTGTTCATATTGCATAAAGACCAGATTCCAGATTTCCGTAAATCGGTCGCCATCTTCATCTTTGCTGCCGGGAGGCCCCCCAAAGACACCTTCACCATGGTCGTAAAAAATTTCCGTGCACGGACCGCAAGGACCCGTATCCCCCATAGACCAGAAATTATCAGCCGTCGCAATGCGGATAACCCGATCTTCTGATAAGCCTGCAATTTTCTTCCAGAGTTTGGCCGCCTCTTCATCTTCCGAATAAACCGTGACCAGCAACCGATCTTTGGGTAAATTGAAATGACGGGTGACAAGCTCCCACGCAAAAGAGATAGCCTCTTCTTTAAAATAATCCCCAAAGGAGAAGTTTCCCAACATTTCAAAGAAGGTATGGTGGCGGGTTGTGTAGCCAACATTTTCAAGGTCGTTGTGCTTTCCCCCTGCCCGCAAGCATTTTTGCGAGGATGTTGCCCGTGTGTACGGCCTCTTTTCCGCACCTGTAAAGACGTCTTTAAACTGAACCATGCCAGCCGTCGTGAACAATAACGTAGGGTCGTTGCGCGGAACAAGCGGAGAGGAGGCCACAGGCTCATGCCCCTGGTCTTTAAAGAACTGAAGAAATGTCGACCGGATATCTGTAAGCGTTCGCATAAATTTAACCTTGAAGATGCACATCAATTTATTCACAATATAAAAGAATGGGATCATCTTGGCAATAACGCGACTCAAGACATCAATTCTTAAAAAAGAATTACAATATCTTTTGCAACTTTCTGTTAATCAAGGGTTTCCCGGTAGCGGAACATGGCCAGCGCCATGGCGCAAAGCATGAAAAGGATTATAGGCCAGAGGTTTGGCCAGACTTCTGTTAACCCGTTCCCCTTTAATAAAATCCCCCGGACAATACGTAAAAAATGGGTGAGAGGCAGGATTTCACCAATCGACTGGGCCCAGTCCGGCATGCCGCGAAAGGGGTACATAAAACCGGATAATAGCAAGGAAGGCAGGAAGAAGAACGTACTCATCTGGGATGCCTGAAGCTGGTTCGAGGCAATGGTGGAAAAGGTAAACCCAATCGACAGGTTGGCCGTAATAAAGAAAATGATCACGAGGGATAACAACGCCAGACTACCCACAACCGGCACGGAAAACATAAATTTTGCCGTCGCGAGAATGACCACAACCTGTATGTAACCAACAATAATGAAAGGCAAAATCTTCCCCAGCATCACTTCCAGAGGGCGTACGGGAGTTGAAAGAAGATTTTCCATGGTTCCCCGCTCCTTCTCCCGCGTGACAACAACAGACGTCATGACCACCATGGTTAGGGTCAAAATTGTTCCGATGAGCCCCGGGACAATGTTATACTGCGTAATGGCTTCCGGGTTATACAGACGGTGCACACGCATCTCAAACGGGGCAAGTTTACCTTTCAACGACTGAAGAGGACCAACCAGATCGCGCTCGATAACCATAGGGTTGAGGGCTGCTA
>CAZXMD010000161.1:0-4449 GCA_964641635.1 uncultured Candidatus Finniella sp.
TAAGACTGACAAGCATGATTCTGCCCTCCTGATTGCCTCTCCTTTACTAAAAGAAGTCATGAAGCAGCTAGAGATTGAAACCTACCAAATTTTAGGAACGCTAACAGGAAAAACTCTGGAAGGGACCATTTGCGCACACCCTTTGCAGGGTCATGGGTATGATTTTTCCGTCCCCCTATTACCCGGTGACCACGTCACAACAGAAGATGGCACAGGCCTGGTTCACACAGCTCCCGGTCATGGATTGCAGGACTTTGATGTGGGTCAAAAATATGGGCTCGAAATTCCCGCAACTGTCGCCAATGACGGCCGCTATTACGATCATGTCCCTTTATTTGCAGGCCTTCATGTCTTTAAGGCGAATGCCAAGGTGATGGAAGCCATTCAAAGCGCAGGGTGCCTCCTCCATGCCACAAAGCTGGTTCACAGTTATCCTCATTCATGGCGTTCCAAAGCGCCGTTGATTTTTCGAACCACAATTCAGTGGTTTCTCAGTATGGAAACAACAGAACTGCGTACCAAGGCTTTAACGGCTATTGATCAAGTCAGCTGGTTTCCGGCCCAAGGAAAAAACCGCATCCGTTCCATGGTTGAGGGACGCCCTGATTGGTGCTTGTCCCGGCAACGTGCTTGGGGGACGCCAATGACTTTGTTTGTCCATAAGCAAACGGGAGACGTTTTGCGCGATCCGGCGGTTCATGCCCGCATTGTCGAAGCTGTCGCTAACGAAGGGGGTGACACCTGGTACACCAGCGATGCCGCACGCTTTCTCGGCCCCGAATATAATCCTGATGATTATGAAAAAGTTATGGATATCTTAGATGTCTGGTTTGACAGCGGATGTACTCATGAATTTGTTTTGAAAGACCGTCCCGAATTGTCCTGGCCAGCAGACCTCTATCTTGAAGGATCTGATCAACACCGGGGCTGGTTTCAATCCTCTTTGTTAGAAGCATGTGGAACCGTTGGAAAAGCCCCTTATCGTCAAGTTTTGACCCATGGATTTACCAATGACGAAAAGGGACATAAAATGTCCAAATCTCAGGGAAATACCGTTGCGCCTGCTCAAATAATCGACTCCATGGGCGCCGATATTTTACGCCTTTGGGTCGTATCTGTAGACTATACGGAAGACCATCGCATTGGCGCCGAAATTTTAAAATACCAGGAAGATGTCTATCGCCGCCTTCGAAATACATTGCGCTACTTGCTCGGAGCTTTAGAAGGTTTCTCACCCGAAGAACATATAGATAGCAAGGACATGCCCAATTTAGAACAATGGGTTCTCCATCGTCTCTCTGAGATTGATACCGCCTTGCGAAGAAGCGCTGAAAATTTTGATTTCATGAATTTCTATGCAGAATTGCACAACTTCTGCGCTGTTGACCTTTCCGCATTTTACTTTGATTTACGTAAAGATTGCCTCTACTGTGATGCTCCAGGTTCTTTAAAGAGACGATCTGTTCGTACCGTAATGGACCATATCTTTACTTTCCTCACCCATTGGCTAGCGCCCGTTTTAAGCTTTACCGCTGAAGAAGCCTGGCAGACGCGCTATGGCGAAGAAGTCAGCAGCATCCATTTGCAAATGTTTCCGGACGTACCCTTGGCATGGAACAATGAACCCTTAGCGGCCCAATGGCAGGTTATTCGGAATGTTCGTCGTGTCATCACAGGAGCTCTTGAAGTGGAGCGCGCCGCTAAAACAATTGGATCCAGCCTGCAGGCCAGTGTCGCCATTTATGTGACACATGACATAGCAGAAATTCTAAAGGCCTTAAGTATAAAAGACCCTGAATTGGCTGAGCTTTCCATTACATCAGAAGCTAATCTGGTCATTGCCCAACCTCCTGCAGGCGCCTTTATTTTAGAAGATGTCATGAATGTGGGCGTCGTTGTGAATATGGCCAACGGACAGAAATGCAACCGATGCTGGAAAGTCCTGGAAGAAGTAGGGCGTGTCCATGAAGACCTATGTAGCCGGTGTGTAACTGTTGTTGAGGAAGCGCGATGACAGATATCAAGACAAAGAGCAAGAAAGTAACAGATATCAAGACAAAGAGCAAGAAAGTAAAAGTTCAAAACACCCCAGAGGAAAAAACCGGAAGTGGCTCCGTGGATTCTCATTCGTGGCCAATAATGGGAATAGGATTGGCGCTTCTTATTATTATTCTAGACCAGATATCCAAATGGGTTGTTTTAAACCACCTCATGGTCCCCCCTCAAACACTCCCCATAACCTCCTTTTTCAATATTGTTTTAACTTGGAACCGGGGAGTCAGCTTTGGATTGCTCTCCAGCAGTAATCCCTACGGGCCCTGGCTTTTGGCGGCAATCGCTTTTGGCTTTATTGCTGTAATTATTTTATGGATTTGGCAAGCTGAAACGAAGGCAATGGCCTTGGCATTTGGGTCGGTTCTAGGGGGAGCTGCAGGAAATCTGTCAGATCGTCTCCGGTTTGGCGCCGTTACAGATTTTATTGACTTCCATGCCTTTGGATATCATTGGTATACTTTTAATATCGCTGATACGGCTATCGTCATTGGGGTAGCCTTGATTCTTCTTGAATATTTGAAAGATATATGGTCAGAAAACAGAAATAACTCATAGGATAAAAGAGAAAAAAATGAATAAGATTTATACGCTAGGTTCTATCCTTCTATGCTCCTTAACTCTCACAGGATGTGATTCCTTTCGCAACGCATTTGGCTTAGACCACTATAGCCCGGATGAATGGCAAACCGGTGACCCAAGTCCTTCATTGATTCTCCCTCCTGACTTTGCACAGCGTCCTCAACTCCCCCCTCCTACTCCCGGAGCCCCAAACCCACATATTGTTCCCGAATCTGTAAGGGCGCAAAAGACCGTTTTAGGTGATACCCCCCCTGTTGAGCCTTCCTCTACAACGAAGGGGGAAAGAGACATCATCGAAAAAGCGTCTGAAAACCAGGAAGTCACTCCGGACATCCGAAAAAAATTAGATGAAGAATCACAAACTGATGGAACCATTTCCGGTACTGTGATTTCTAAAATCAAATCCTGGAAAATGGAAGCTACAGAAAATTTAACTCTATCTAAACCCACCAAAGACGAGGAAGAGGAAGAATCTCAATCATGATGTTGACTCCCCTAGGTATTTTTAAAAATGTTTTTGAGAACGACCTAACACAAAAGTCCCCCATCAAAGATCCCACTAATGCTGTTTCGCTGCTGGGTAAAGCTTCTGGCTCTTGGCCTCTGCTGATGACCTTAGCGCTGAGTAGTACTCCGGGTTTGACAGAGCAAGGGTCAGCTGCGGCTCCCACCTCCACAACAAAGCCGCAACCAACACGTGTCAAGGTTGAAGAAATCAAAACGACTAAGGGGTTAACGGCTTGGATGGTCGAATCTCACGAAATTCCGGTTGTTTCCGTTGCTATTGCTTTTAAAGATGCCGGGCATGCCTCAGACCCTAAAGGGTTAGCCGGTCTTGTTCACCTCATAACAAGCACCCTCGACGAAGGAGCTGGTCCATGGGACAGCCAGGGATTTAAAAAATTCCTCCTTGAAAAAAATATTGAACTGAGCATTTCATCAACCCAGGATATCTTTCAATTGAATTTCCGGACCATCAAAAAAAATGTCGGGGACGCATTTCGTGTCCTGAATCTCATTTTGAAGGATCCTAAGTTCGATGATGAATCTCTTTCCCGCGTCAAAAATCAGATTTTAACATCCCTGCAACAATCCCTTCATAATGAAAGTTTTATCGCCAACCAAACGTTGAATTCCCTGATTTTTGGGAATCATGCTTATGGAAGAACGGCTCAACAGACTCTGAAAGAGTTTCCAGAAATCACCGCTACCCAAATGCGTCAATTTATAAAGGATCGGCTTACCCGTGATCAAATCGTCATATCCGCCGTTGGGGATATCACACCCAGCGAATTAAAGGAGTATTTGGATAAAACGTTTGGGGATATTCCTGAAAAATCAGTACCGACTGATTTAAAAATGGTAACTCTCCAGAATTTAGGCGGCATGACTGTTGAATCCTTGAATATTCCTCAAAGTCTGGTTTACTTTACACAACCCGGAATAAAAAGAGATGATCCTGATTTCTATGCAGCGGTTGTTATGATGAAAATTATGGGTAATGGAGATTATGAATCCCGCTTATGGAATGAAATTCGTGAAAAAAGGGGCTTAACCTATGCTATTGAGGCAAATATACATCACTCAAGATACGCCTCCATTCTCATTGGCGGAACCTCAACAAAAAACAATAGCGTTGAAGAAGTGGTTACTCTCATTCGTAACGTCTGGCAAGGTATGACTGAAGGGGCAACTCAAGAAGAATTGGATTTTGTTAAGAAACGCATGATCGGAAGCTTTGCTTTGAATTTTAGCTCAACACATAGAATTGCTAAAGCGCTTCTCATATACCAAATAGATAATTTAGGAATAGAC
>CAZXMD010000162.1:0-4428 GCA_964641635.1 uncultured Candidatus Finniella sp.
TAAATTTTTGATTTTGCCCCTCCTCAGGAAGACAATCTAATATGGGCTTGATACGGTTGTACAAGGGAACAATAAATAAATAATTCATTAATGAAGATGTAAAAGCCATGAATGAAACGATGAAATTTCCCAAAAGAGCATTCACCGTAATAAAAGAACCAAGTGAGTACGAATCCTGAGAGGCAAAATAGTTATAGACCAGGATTGTTGTTATGGTCATCATGAAGCTTTGCACACAAGCAAACTGAATGGAAAGCCAACGGGCCTTCATAAAATATCGGAGCCTTTGAACCAGTTGATCTATCCACTTCATAAAAAATATTTTTTCAAGATGTGTGGTTCTTATTTTTTTTATGCCGTTAATAATTTGCAATAAGAGATTGCTCGATCGCCCTTCAATAAAATACATCTTTTGTTGATAGCCAAGCTGAATAAATGACGAAATTAAACCGAGAACGGTCAAGAAGAAGGTAATAATCAAAGCAATCCATGCGACTGTTGGTGAATAATAAAATAGAATAATAATGGTGAAAAACGTCCACAGAAGGCTCAAGAAGGTTTTGAGTAGGTTGGCGTTAACTTCCTGATAAACACGGTCAATCCCCTTAATCCGATCAATAAGCTCTCCGGTGCCAAACTGGCGATAAAAGGAAAGAGGGAGCCTTATCAACCTTTCCCATAATGCTGCCTGAACAAAACTTGTACTTTTAAGGTTCATTCTAAGGAAAGCAATCATTTGCAATACCGTCAAAATAAGCCCACAGATTGAGGCGCTAAAAAGACCAAAGGCTATCTGCCCTAACATACTTCGATCCGACAAAGGGATGGCAAAATCAACAATTGTACCAAAAAGGATGGGCGTCAACATACCAATGAGCCCCAAAATAATTTGTGAAAAAACAATTGAGGCCAACTCTAAACGAGAAGGTTTCAAAGAAAGTTTCAAGAGGTCCTTTAAACCGACCTTTCGATCAGGCAACGGAAGAAAAAAGGTATAAGCAAATAATTCAAAACGAGAAGCTGTATTTTCGTTAATAGTAATAGAATAGTCCGTATATGATTTATAACAACCGGCTGCTGTTGGAAGCAAGCAAACGTAATTTCCAGTATCTTTCTCAATAGCAAGAAGAGGACCATTATCCTTATTCCACCATCCATCTTCCTGCAAAAAAACTTTTTGGAATCTGAATTCCGATATAGAGGAAATAGTATGGAGTATATGCTCAAAGCTTCCTTCCAATTCATCGGGTATCTTTAAATCAAAGCCTATCTGTTTAGATATAGCATAAAGAGCCCTGTAGAGCCCTTTGTCCCCTTGATCTATTCTAGCCAAATGAGAAGGATCAAAAAGGACATGCAAGGCTTGAGCGGCTTCAGAGGGAGCTTTTCCTTCTATGTTATAGTCATCAGAATTATTCATTCGCTGCTCACCAATTGTTTGTAAAGAGGGCTCTTTTTCATCAATTGCCGATGGGTTCCTTGTTCAATAATATGACCCCCATCCATCACAATAATTTTGTCACAATGGATGATTGAGCTGAGCCGGTGGGAGATGATAAGTAACGTGCACCCAATCTTCTTTAAATTTTTATATATCTTCGCCTCGAGTAGAGAATCTAGAGCACTCATAGCCTCATCAAGAATTAATATTTTTGCTCCTTGAATCAGTGCCCTGGCTATCTCAATTCTTTGTTTCTGTCCCCCACTTAAATTTCCCCCATTTTCTGTGATAAGTCCTTGCAACCCGTTAATGCTTTCTAACACGTCATCTAGGCAGCTATCTTTTAAGGCTGCAGCAATTGTTTCAGGAGGTATGCTTGATTGGAACAGAGTGAGATTGTCATATAATGTTCCTTCAAAAATTCCGATATCAGCATCTATAAAAGCAATTGCCTTCTTTCTCAGACCCTGATCCATTTCCTCCAAAGAGATATTATCGATAAAAATTTTCCCTTCTATTGGGAGATACAATCCTGCTAAGAGAAGCGCAAGCGTCGATTTACCACTGCCACTTTTCCCGACCATTGCGCACATGGTTTTTGCTGGAATGTGAAGATTAGCATTGGCAACAACAGAAGATTCTGTTGGAGCATAAGCAAATGTTACATTTTGAATGTTAATTTCTCCATTCAAAGAAATGGGTTGATCTTGTATCGGAATAGCTGTTTGAGCTGCAATGGGGTGATTGAGAGCATCTTTAAGCCGGATTAAATGCGTCTTGGCTTCTTGCAGCTTTGCAGTAAGACCAGCCAGAGTTAACAAAGGAGAAATAAAACCGCCTGAAATCACTTGGAATGCTACAAAAGTACCCAGCGTTAATTGGCCATCCATAATCATAAGGCTAGCTACGGTCATCAATAATATAGCCATTACACTAGAAACAATTTGGGTGGATGATCCAAGAGACATTCCAAAGCCAAAAAGTTTTTGCCTGTTTTTCATTACCTTAGCAAGCGCACTCATCCGTTTATTCAAAAACTCATTCTCCCCACCAGAAGCTTTGAGGATTTCTATAGAACGCAGTCCTCCAATTTCAATGCCTGTTAAATGATTCATAGATTGGAGGGCTTGCTGGTTATAAGTTAATAAATATTTGTTGTGGAACCATGTGATAATTAAACCCATAAAGGTCATCAACAAGATAATCATGGTTAACTTTATACTGAGAAAAAACATGACAATAAGATAAAATATAGCAACAATACTACTGATAATAGCGGAGCTTAATCCATTGGATATAAGCTGGGAAAGATTATGGATACTTTTAACCCTTAATAAGACGTCTCCAGAATGGCGGCTAGCAAAGAATGATAAAGGCAAATTAAGAATATGCCAGACAAACCTTGTCATAAACCAGGCTGTTATGCGGACATTTGCCCGTAATAAAAATGTTTCCTGCAACCATGCAATCATAACAGAGAGTAAGCTTATTCCAGCAAGCGTGATTAATAAAGGACGAAGCCAGTCATCAAGATTTTTGGTTAATATATAATCAACAAAGATCTTAGCTGTTGCTGGTATAATAAGGGCAGGGATTAAGGAAGCAAGCGTTGCAATAGTTATAAAAACAAATGCAGCAGAGTATTTTTTAATAATTGGTCTGAGCGATGGAAGTTGATGTGGATCGGCGCCATCCTCGATAAACTCAGCTCCAGGGTTCATCAAGATAACAATCCCCGTAAAGGATTGGTTGAAGGTTTTATAATCCAAAGCGCGGGGTCCTTGTGCCGGATCATTGATATAAATATATTTTTCACCTACGCATTCAACCACCACGAAATGATCAAAATCCCAGAAAGCAATCAAAGGAAAATGCTCTTTTTCAAGTTGGGAAATGTCTTCAACCTCAGCTCCTTGTGCCGCCATGCCATAATATCTTGCGGCCTTAATGATATTAACAGCCTTACTTCCATTACGTGAAACGCCACACCGCAATCGCAACTCTTCAGCTGAAACGAATTTCTTATAATACCCAAGAATAATTCCAAGACACGTTGAGCCACATTCAGCTACTTCGATTTGAAGAAAATTTGGCGTTTTAAATCGATATAAGAATGGGAGATATTTCTCAATGAAGCGGTCTAGCATTTATGAAATTCCCAAAAATTTCTTGAATGCAGGCAAGATAAGGCTTATGGGTCGCTTGCATTCTACCCTAATGTTAGCTGTAACATATGTTCCTTCGGTAATTGGATAATCCGGGCCATTAGAAGACGACCATTTTAATTTACCATCAACTTTATTCAGAGAAATTATAGCCTTAATTGGGGCTTCTTTGGATGTTAAAGATTTAACAATAGATTCATTCTTGAGGTCAGAAAGGATCTCTTGGGGATTGACTGGGAAATCGGAGACCTCTTCAACAATTCCTTCTATGCTTCCATATTCTTCTTTTTTAATGATTGTTGGAGAGATAAGAGCAGTCATTCCAGGCTTTACTTTTTTTCCAAGGAAACCGGGGAGATAGATAACGGCTTTTGTATTCTGCCCGGCCGTCTGAGCAACAATAGTCACAATAGGTTCCCCATCCCGCGTAACTTCGCCAGCGCTTTTGTGAACATTGATGACTTTTCCTGAAATTGATGCTTTTACTTGAGATATAGAAGCCAATTTCACTTCATTATTTGCAAGGGCGAAACTTGCTTCTCTTTCTTGTAACTCTAATTCAAGAATCCGGCCTAACCAGGAGTCTTTGAAAGAAGCGACAGAGATTTCATTTGCAATTAATTGATTATTGAAATTTTCCAGATTCCGACGTGCCTCTATTGACTGCTGCTCAAGGAATCTCTTATCATTATTTCGCAAAAGGCCCTTGGTAGCTAGCATCTCATTGCTTAAAAATAATTTTTGGATTTGATCTAAATTGCCCATTTCTAAATCGATTATTTTCTTAATAATCGCATCTTGCTTAGCGGCTTGTATTTCCCG
>CAZXMD010000163.1:0-4409 GCA_964641635.1 uncultured Candidatus Finniella sp.
TAGGCGCATTTTACCACATTACCCGGATAAACTCTTCAGCTTTTGCAGAGGTTTCAATATTGTATTTGGGTAAGTGGTTTTCATTGATGAATGAGATAAGGGGGCTTCAAACTAAAAGGTATGGATCTTCAAGTCAAATGTCACTTGGATCTAGTCTATTCGAAGCTTCTGCGAAAATGTCGCCCTGCCGCCAATTTTTGTGAATGACCCTCACGCATGACCGATTTCAAAGGAGAGAACGGCCGGATCAATCCCCAGCGTTGCAAGGGCCTGGCGCCATTTCCCTTCCAGGTCACGACCGAAAATGAGCGCTGGGTCAGCTTCAATCGTCAGCCAGCCATTTTCCTGGATCTCATTCTCAAGCTGACCGGCGCCCCAACCAACATACCCTAAAGCCAGTAAGGTCTCCCGGGGGCCTTCATTTAGGGCAATGGCCCGAAGGATATCCAAGGTTGCTGTCACAGCAAACCCATTTTCAATGAGCACCGTTGATTCACTGGCGTAATCGCTGGAATGAAGGACGAACCCACGACCAACTTCTACGGGGCCTCCATAATGAATGGGAACTAGGGTTGTTACGGTAGAAACATCCACCTCCATTTGGGTCAGCAGTTCCTCAAAAGTCACAGCTGGCAATCCTTTGTTTACGATTAATCCCATGGCGCCCTGGGCATCATGTCCACACACATAAATAACCGCATGGGTAAATCGCGGATCAGGCAAAAAGGGCATTGCAATGAATATTTTTACCGTCAGGTCATAATCCTCTTGCAAAGAAAAAGGGTGTTGTTCTGTCGCCACGGGTTCCTGTCTTCCATTCAAACTATTTACGAATAGTATACCTCACAATTCCTTTCAAGAGAATTAACGACCCTCTTTTCTATGGATAGAAAGGAGACTATGCTGAAGAGGTAGAACCTAAAAATTAATAAAGGAAATGCTTATGACTATTCAAATTGGTGACCGTCTCCCGGATATTACCGTAAAACAAATTACTCCAAGCGGAACCCAAGACGTCACGACAGAATCCTTATTTAAGGGCCGAACAGTTGCTTTGTTCGCCATTCCCGGTGCCTTCACGCCAACCTGCACCTCTGTTCATCTTCCTGGTTTTAGCCAAAAGATGGGTCAGTTTAAAACCAAAGATATTGCGGTGATGTGTTTGTCCGTGAATGATCCTTTTGTTATGGAAGCCTGGGGGAAATCAGCCAATTCTCACCCGGATATTGCCCTTCTTGCCGATTGGAACGCTGACTTTACAAAAGCCATTGGCCTGACCCTGGATGGTTCTGGCGCTGGCTTGGGACTCCGTTCTTTGCGATATAGCATGCTTGTTAAAGATGGTATCGTCATAAACCTTAATGTGGAGCCAAATCCAGGCCAGTGTAATGTAAGCAGCGCTGACGCCCTTTTAAAGACGCTTTAAAATTGATGGCGCCAGAAATTACTCTAACCGATATCCGCGAAGCGGCCGTTGCTCTGGAAAAGGTAATTTTGCGCACCCCAACCCTTGCCGCACCCTGGCTAAATGAGGAAACAGGCGCTTCTGCCTTTTTAAAGCTGGAAAACCTGCAAATCATATCTTCTTTCAAGGCCAGGGGGGCCTTCGTTAAATTATCCCAACTATCCAAAGAGCAGCAACGCAAAGGAGTAGTTGCTGTGTCTGCCGGGAATCACGCTCAAGGCGTGGCTTATCATGCACGGGCATTGGGTATAAAGGCCACAATCGTCATGCCCAAAACAATCCCTTATGCCAAAATCGAAAGCACCCAAAACCTCGGCGCCAAAGTCATTCTAGAGGGACAAACCTTAGATGAAGCCGTTGCATATGCCTTACAACTGGCGGAACAGAACGATCTCGCCCTCATACACCCTTATGACGATCCGGCGATTATTGCAGGACAAGGCACCGTCGCTTTAGAAATGCTCGCTGATGTTCCTGATCTGGATGTCTTGATCATCCCCATCGGAGGCGGCGGGTTGTCTGCCGGCATGGCCATTGCCGCGAAAGGGATTAACCCAAATATCGATATCATCGGCGTTCAAGCCGCCTCTTGCCCCGCCATGGTTGAAGTTCTTTATCCGGAACGGAACCTCCCTGCACAATCCCCGGTTATCTCCCCATTAGCGGAAGGAATTACCGTCAAATCTCCAGGCATCCTCACCCGGCAGATCTTGAAAAAATATTTATCGGACATCATTCTTGTAACGGAAGCGCAAATTGAAGCCGCCATCGAAGATCTGCTGATTCATGGAAAATTAACCGTTGAAGGCGCCGGGGCCGCAGGAGTTGCGGCGCTTATGGCTGCTCCAGGTGTTTTTTCAGGTCGTAAGGTTGGCATTGTCATTTGCGGTGGCAATATTGATGCCCACATCCTGTCTTTCCTGCTCCTTCGAGGGCTTGTGCGCCATGGTAAACTCGTTCAGCTTAAAATCGACATCAACGATGCCCCAGGCGTTTTAGCCCAAATCTCAAAGATTATTGGGGATGCTGGCGGAAACATTTATGAGGTTAGCCACCAACGCC
Organism: uncultured Candidatus Finniella sp.; assembly: GCA_964641635.1. Taxonomy (GTDB): domain Bacteria; phylum Pseudomonadota; class Alphaproteobacteria; order Paracaedibacterales; family VGCI01; genus VGCI01. Next base: position 2,528 of record CAZXMD010000163.1, read on the forward strand.
TTTTTAATCACATTACGGTCAAAATGGCGGAATTAGATGCCATTGTCGAAACTCGGGACGACGCCCACGCGAAAATTATCATCACTGCCCTTCAGGCCAACGGTTTTCCAACACAAATGGTTGTGTAAACCCCTAACGCTCTTTCCCAGTAGCTCCTTACCATTCAGAGATTCCTTTCACCCTGTCCCTCAACAAAGAGCCGAAAAACTTGAAAAGATGCTCGTTTTTTGTCGACAAACCCGCCCCGTTTCTGCTATTCCACTTGAGGGGGGGGCGCTTAGCTCAGTTGGTAGAGCAGCTGACTCTTAATCAGCGGGTCGACAGTTCGAATCTGTCAGCGCCCACCAAGATTTCTGCGGGTTCCAGAGGTTTAAAAAACTCCCGATAATGATCTAGGTAGCAAATAGGTAGCATCTTAAATATTTCATTGCATGAAAGAATAAGTAAACTAACCAATAAAAATAGGGAGTTGATCATGAAGATTCTAATTATAAGATGTTTATTTTTAACATTTGTTATCAGCTCATGTATAGTTGCTATGGAAGGAGGTTTTCCTAACCTATATGGAATACCTAGACAAGTAACCCAACAAATATCTGCTCATATTGAATTTAATGAAGATTGTTACAGATATAAGTATAATTTGACCTCAATATCTTTAGAAGAAGTCCAATCCTCTCTCGAAAAAGATAAACCCTCACGCATTGAGATATCACTCTTACCAGATTGCCAATCAGCTGTGGATAATTTAGACCAATTTCTGGTAGAGTATAATCAAGAAAAATTTGGTATTCTTCGCTATCTTAAGTTAACAACCAGTAATGATACACATAGAATATCAAAGACACCTATTAACGTTGATATAATGAACTCCTTTGCGCCACTAACGCAATTAAAGGAACTTACTTTTGAGGGGTTAGTTGTTGATTTTTCTGAGTCTCCTTTGGTAAACCTTACTATGCTTAACAAGCTTACATTAAATAAAATATCATTTTTTGGTGAAAATTTTGAAAATATAAAGTTAACAAATTACGAAATAAAATTTAAAAAATTCGCAGAAGATCTAATAAACCTTTCCAATTTGGAAGTTCTTGATTTGTCTGATAATGATTTTTTTCCGCATCCCACTAAAGGTAAAGCACAATATGTAAAAGTGGATAATGATCGTTGTGCAATGCACGTTACCCAATGTGCTCATTTACTGGCCTCGAATTTCAAGGGTACGTCTCTTATAATGACTGATAACAACCTCGGTCCTATTTTTATTAAAGCTTATGCAGAAAGCCTAGAAGGTACAAATATTACGGAAATTGATTTTTCAAAAAACTCCTTTAAAGTTAATGAAGCCGTAAATTTTATCATAGAAATTAAGGAAAAAGTTCAAGGCGATATAAAGGTTATTTTATTTCCTAATGGACATTTTAAAGAGCCAAACTTTAACCAATTATTATTAGAAGAGCTCTTAGATAATGTGAAGATACAATAGCCATATCCCATAGCCAGGCTTAGCATTAATTTTATCCTATTTCATGGACTTCGTCCCCTATAACGAAACACTTTATCAGCTCGATTAAAATTCCAATTTTATATCACTACTCAAGGTCACTGACGCGGACAATGGATCAGTGCGCCTGTGGGGAAAGAAGCGGGATGAGCTGTTTGTCAAATCCATGGCCAAATTTTACTAAGAAGGATGAGCAAAAACGTTTTTTGACAACCTCCCTCTTCCATGCCCAATCATGCCCTCCTTTAATTGAGTAATCTTAAACAATATGCGCGCTAAATTTTCTCACATTCGTGATTTTCATATAATTTAAGAGACGTCCAGATAACTAAAGAGAACTAGAAAGAACGTCATAGATAAATAACGGCACATATATTA
>CAZXMD010000164.1:0-3671 GCA_964641635.1 uncultured Candidatus Finniella sp.
CGGAATCCTTTGTGCGGGGCATGTCCTTTGCAAGAGACTTGCAAAGGTTACCACCAGGGAATTTCAGCCCAGCTTCCACGCCCTGCTGTGAAGGGCATAAAACCACGACGCTATGGTGTTGCGTTTTGGGTAGAAAATGACGAAGAAGAAATTCTCTTGGAAAAACGCCCCGACAAAGGCCTTCTTGCCGGATTAATTGGCTTGCCAACGACTCCTTGGCGAGAAACGCCTTGGCTGGAATCTGAGGGTTTGAAGGCGGAAGATCTTACAGATGTGAAAGCATGGGAGTATTTGCCCGGAAATGTCCGCCATACTTTCACCCACTTTCACTTGGAGCTAAGAATAGCCAAAGGGCGCAGCAACGCCCCCCAAAACGGATTGTGGAGCTCCCTGGAAAATCTAAAGTCCCATGCGCTTCCCGCCCTCATGAAAAAAGTCATTCGGGCTGTGATGGAGACTTCTTCTTCGCATCCCCCCAAAAGAAAGCCGTGAGGCCCATCATAACAAGCCCCATAAAATAGAGGTAGGGCAGGTAAGGAACAGATGTATTTTGCCACAAAAGCAAACAAATGGCCGGCGTTGTGCCTGAAAATAACATAGACCCCACTGTGTGGCCTAAACTCAAGCATCTGAATCGCACACCCACGGTGTATTGTCTAATCAAAAAAAGATATCCTGGCGCCATGAGACACACAAGGGCCATGGTTGTCAAAATGAGCAACGGAAAAAAAACGACGCCTTGAGAGATCATCACCGCATTAAGAGCAATACAGGCCAAGGCCATCAGTCCTCCGATTTTCCCCATGCGCCTGAGTCCCCAATAATCCGCCGCCAGGCTTGCGAGCGGTAAGGTAATTATATAAATACTGGTTAACCAGAAACTATAAAAAGAAGCCTGCTCAAAAGGAACAAGTCCCAGAGTTTTTGACAAATACGTTCCTTGGAAAACAAGATAAAAGTGGTAGGCCCCGCCCCCTGCACCACAAATCATAATAGTCCTTAAGATGGGTGCAACATGAGATCGAACAATTTCTTTAAGGGGCAGTGGAGTTGGATTTGTTTCCTGATACGTTAGAAAGGAGGGCGTTTCCAGCAGAAAGCGTCGCAAAATAAAGACCATAATTCCGAAAAGGCTGCACCCCAGAAACACAAAGCGCCAAGCATTTCCCGTTGAGGGAATTTGGGAGGCCACCAGAGACGCCAGAGCAATCCCAATATACGCCCCACATCCCACAAGATTGGTCATCAGGCATGGGTATTCACGGCCAAAGTGCTCAAAGACATAGATGTGGACCCCATCGGATTCTCCCGCCAAGAAAATCCCTTGAGACATTCGACACAAAATCAAAATAAGTGCGGCCGCTGACCCCAAGACGCTATAATCAGGCAAGATTCCCACAATGAACGTCGGGAATGAAATACCAATCATGCTGTAGCGCAAAGAGATACGCCGTCCTTTGATGTCACCCAAATAACCAAATATCAAGGCGCCGATCGGTTTAGACAACGACCCCACTGCGAAGACCCCAAAGGCTTTGATTAATGCCGTTGTTGGGTCACTGTTTGAGAAAAAATGCAATGCCAGAACAGGAGCTAAAAATCCATAGATGGCATATTCAAAATATTCTAAAACTGTCCCTAGGACGGAAATAAAGAAAATGGGTGTTTTGACAGGAACAGGACTGGGTAGTGGAGACGGTTCAGGTTCGAATGGTAATGATTTTTTTAAAACAACGTTTTTCATGGGCACTCCCTCCGCTGGTACGAACCAGATCAGGTTATAGGGTTAAGCGACCACCGCTTTCTCAGCTGAATATAGAAACTCAGCACCCCTGGCTAATGACGGCATCCTACCGGGCGTGTTGGGGGGTGTCAATCTGTCAATTTGATTCTTTATGTCTTTTTCTCTAAACGTTGTGTGGTTGGGTACTTTCACTTAAAAATAAAAACGGATCATAAAAAATAATAGCCAAGGAATCCTCGATGCCAAAACTTCACTTAAATCCCGACCTGTTTTTCCTGCTAAAGGATGACAATATTATTCTGTGGGATTATCAGAACCATCAACAGTTTAGTCTAACGCGCCCTTATTTTGATCGTTTGCAAGCCCATTCCAGTGGAGGAATAGAAGCTAAAGGAGATATGCTGGACGATATTGACCAACATCTTTTGAAAGAAGGGATTCTCCTGACGAAAGAACCTGTTGAACCAACCTGGCAGTGGGATAAGTTGTCCTATATTTTCCATATCGGCACTCGAAATGTTATTGAGGATTCCCATACTTCGCCAGCAGAGTGGTTGGCAGATTACATAGCGGGGTGTGAGGAAGCTGTTGAAGAGAGAATGCCTAAAGAGACTTTCATAAGGCGGGAAGGGGCTTTTATGCCCCTGTTGGCTCCGGATTTGGGAAGTTTGGATCGCTTGGCTTTTAGTGAAATTTTAAAGCAGCGCCAAACTATTCGAAACTTTGAGGGACAACCGGTTTCAATGGAGAATTTGAGCACCCTTTTGTTTGTAACTTTTGGGTTATTTCATGGACCTTGGCAGGACTTAACCGATGCGGGCCTTCGGGAAGTGGGATTGCGAAAAACCAGCGCATCCGGAGGGGGACTTCATCCGAATGAGGCTTATGTGACAATTAGCAATGTTCCCGGTATTGAGCCTGGAACCTATCATTATGACGTTGAACGGCATGGACTTGTGCGTGTGAACAGCGCCCTATCAGATGAAGGAACGGCAGCCTTATGTATGGGACAACCCTATGGAAATGGAAGCGCATTTGGCGTCTTTATTGTAAGCTATTTTGGCAAAATGTGGTGGAAGTATCCTCATTCCAGGGGATATCGGGTGGTTATGCTGGACGTAGGACACTTGTCTCAGACTTTCCAGCTGGTGGCCACATCTTTGGGTATTCTCACCTGGATGACGGCAAACATCCATGATGTGAATGTTTCCAGACACTTAAAATTAGACGGGGACCACCAAGCGCCGATGCACTTCTTAAGTGGGGGGTATGGTGAAAAGTCAGCCGTTTATAAGGGTGTTAAAGAATATTTTGGTTCTTAAAACTACCATCTAGAAACCCAACTACATAGTTGTAGCCATATCTATGGCTCATTCAGCTCTTCGCTGTATTCAACGGTCTTTCCTTGTAGAAGCGGTCGGTATAAAGTACCGGGGGTAAAATTTGCAATATGCTTTAGATTTGATTGCAATTTTACATTACCCCCTTCGTCCGCTCTTGTGTTTTTTCTGTTTTTTTCTTTCTACGCGCTGTTTTGCCCGCTCCTTTTTTTGCTGGCTTTTCCGGGCTTTTTTTTGTTGCTTTTCTGCTTCCTTCTGTTTTCTTTCCTCTTGCTTTTGACCCTTATCCTCTTCCTTGTCTCTACCTCCTTTCTTGTCCTTATCCTCTCCCTTGTCCTTATTCTCTTCCTTGCCCTTATCCTCCTCTTTATCTTTATCCTCTTCCTTGTCCTTCTTCTGGGCCTTTTGCGCTTGCTTATCTTCCTTTTTTGCCTGTTTGTCCTGCTTCTTCTGATCCTTTTGCGCCTGCTTATCTTCCTTCTTTGCCTGTTTGTCCTGCTTCTTCTGATCCTTTTGCGCCTGCTTATCTTCTTTCTTTGCCTGTTTGTCCTGCTTCTTCTGATCCTTTTGCGCCTGCTTATCTTCTT
>CAZXMD010000164.1:3771-4166 GCA_964641635.1 uncultured Candidatus Finniella sp.
TCTTTGCCTGTTTATCCTGCTTCTTCTTATCCTTTTGCGCCTGCTTATCTTCTTTCTTTGCCTGTTTATCCTTCTTATTCTGATCCTTATCTTTATACTTGTCCTTGTCCTTTTTTTTATCCTTATACTTGTCCTTTTTTTTATTCTTATACTTTTTATTGTCTTTATGTTTATTTTTAATATCTAAGGAACCGCCGATACTGCCCGCAAGGCCCGCTCCCATGCTGGCCATGCCCATGGCCATATTTGCCGTACGCATGGCCATGTTTGCTTGCATCAATCCTCTATTCATTGAACTTAAAGCACTTCCTCTAGGATACATTGCTCCGCCCATCCCACCCATTGCTCCGCCCATCCCACCCATTGCTCCGCCCATCCCACCCATTGCTCCGCCC
>CAZXMD010000164.1:4266-4388 GCA_964641635.1 uncultured Candidatus Finniella sp.
ATCCCACCCATTGCTCCTCCTAGTGGCATGCCTGGTGCTCCTCCCATTGCTCCACCCATTCCACCTCCTGGTGGCGCTCCTCCTGGTGGTGTATCTGGTGGCGCTCCTCCTGGTGGTGTATC
>CAZXMD010000165.1:0-4374 GCA_964641635.1 uncultured Candidatus Finniella sp.
AGAAGGAACGTAAAAGTTATTATACCATCCTGGAACAAACCCAAAAAGGCGCATTGGAAATTACCCCTTGGGTTGAGTGGTTTTTACGGTGCCTGGGAAGAGCAATAGGCACAGCGAACAATACTCTTGATACTGTCTTATATAAAACACAATTTTGGGAATCTATTGCAGAAGCGCCTCTCAACGAGCGACAAAAAAAGATCATTAACCGTATGCTGGATGGATTTGACGGCAAATTAACGTCTTCAAAATGGGCAACGATTACAAAATGCTCTCAAGACACAGCTTACCGAGATATCCTTGACCTTCTCAATCGAGGGATTCTTACTAAAAACCCGGAAGGAGGACGCAGCACAAGCTATTCCCTAGCCTCAACAATTACGCAACGGAAAGGGTGAGAAACTATTCCCCGAGTTCCATTTCAACAAAGAGCATTCGAACCCCCAAAAGCATTAAAAGGCCACCGGTGACACGTTCTATCCAGTGGTGGAGGTTACTGAAAAGCAGGCGCAAGCGCTTGTGGGAAAAGCATATTGCAACAATAAAGAACCAGATGAGCGTGCTCAAAAATATAATGACGCCATAAATAAAAATAATCTCAGCTGGCTCATGGGGCGCAAGAAACGCAGAAAGGATACTCAAAAAGAACAGCATGCACTTAGCATTAAGGGCGTTCGTTAAAAACCCCGCGCGAAGCGCAGCTAAGGGCCCAATATCCTTTCGATTATGCCCATCTCCATAATTTAAAGCCCCTTTTTTAGCACGAAGCCCCTTAATGCCAATATAAATAAGGTAGCCCACCCCCAAATATTTGATCAAATGAAAAAGCCACAAGGTTTTTGAAACGAGAATGCCCAACCCCAAAAGAATGTAGGCCAGGTGAACCAGAATCCCCAAAGCCACACCTACTGCCGTTAAAACCCCTGTCCTTCGGGAATAGATCAGACTATTGCGCACCACAACGGCAAAATCCGGGCCAGGGCTGATCAGCACTACCATTTGAATGGCCATCAGGGCTAAGATCGACGGTAAATAGTCAACAATCATAAGATTTTCTCGAGTTGTTTCTTAGCACAATACGCCGTTGAAAAAATGCAGGCAATCCAGAATGTCGATACCCTCTATAAGCGCTCTTGACCTTATAGATAAAGTTGTGTATTTCTCTCAGGTCTGGGCACCATCCCTGTCCTGTTGAACAATCTATTTTGAGGAGACATCCTGTTGAAAGTTAGTATCTTTGAAAAAATCTTTTTGTTTTGCCTTTGCTTTATCTCAATTGGATATTCAAACGAACATGACACGGATTGGACAGGAAAGAGATCTAAACAATACAAAAGACTCAAAGCAGAAGTTCATGCCCCTTTTCATAAAAAGAAAAGTAAAAAGAAAAGCAAAACACCACTCATTCAAAATATCCCTGAAAAACCAGTGGAATTGCCTTATTTCATTTTTCCTGATCAGATCGAAGCATTAAATACGGCAATCCATAGCGACCCTACAAACCTGTCTATCTATATAAGCAAAAAAATGCAAGAGCCTGGTAGCGCTTCAGTTGCTGTGAGCAATCCTGATGAATTAAAAAATCTTGAAACGCTCACCCTTTATCATTTTATACCAAAATATCTGTACCATAATCCCAAGACTGTTCAACCATTTATTCATCTCCTCAAAGCTCCAAACTTACGAAAAGTAACCTTTACGCACCTTCTTGCTAAAGCACTTTTGCCGCTCATCTCTCCTGAAGTAGAAATCGTGTTTGACTTTCAGTCTCGGCATATTACGGATCCAATAATGCCAGCCTACACTGTCAAAGAGTATAGGCAAGCAGCGCTTGACTGGCTTAAAGAGTACCCGGACCATAAGATCGTTATCCCGGATATTCAGTAAATGATCTATGAAACTGGGCGTAAAGCCCTTAAAAACATGTTTGCCCTATAAATAATCTTTTGCCAAAATTTCAGCAATTTGAATAGCATTCAAAGCGGCGCCTTTGCGGACATTATCCGCAACAATCCATAAGCTAAGGCCATAAGGAACGCTGGAATCTTCACGGATACGGCTTACATAAACCGGATCTTCACCCGCACACTCAATGGGCGTTACGTAATCGCTTTCTTCATTAAGGTCTGTAACAATAATACCGGGCGCCGCTTTAAGGGCTTTCTGAGCTTGCTTCCGAGTGATCGCACTTTCGAATTCCACAGATGCAGACACACAATGGCCAATAAAGACAGGAACCCGCACGCAAGTGGCCGAAACCTGGATATCCGGTGAGAGAATCTTTTGCAGTTCCACCTTCATTTTCCATTCTTCATCCGTACTACCATCGTCTTGAAATCCCCCAATTTGAGGGATCACGTTAAAAGCAATCGTACGGGGCAAGTGGTGGGAATTGGCCGGACTGTTCATATATAGGCTGCGCGTTTGGTTTAGGAGTTCATCCATAGCCTCCTTACCCGCCCCAGAAACAGACTGGTAGGTTGACACCACAACCCGCTTAATCGGCGCTATATCATAAAGCGGTTTTAAAGCAACTACCAGCTGGATAAGGGAACAGTTGGGATTTGCGATGATCCGGCGCTTTGTGTACTCAGCTATGGCTTGAGCATTCACTTCCGGAACAACAAGAGGAACATCGGGATCGTTGCGGAAGTGAGAGGTATTATCAATAACAACACACCCCAGGGCCGCTGCCTTTGGGGCAAATTCTGCAGACACTTTTCCACCGGGCGAGAATAAAGCAATGCTGACCCCTTGAAAATCAAAATCGTTCAAGGAAGTAACCTTTAAGACACCTGCGTCGCCATAGGAAACGTCGCGCCCCACGGACCGCTCAGACGCCACAGCATAGACATTTTTAAAAGGAATACCGCGTTCCGCCAGAATGGACAGCATAGCCCGCCCAACATTGCCAGTCGCGCCCACAACAGCAATCTTTTCATTGCTCAATTTGCTCATTTTTATATCTTCCGTTTCAGTATTTAGGCTTGCACCTTATTCTTCTAGAGCAATTAGCGATCAAAAGCATCATAAAATTACCCTTTTTTTTTCGCAAACCCAACCGTACCAGACTGAACTGATCTTGCTTTTCGGATTTGGGGGGCTCCCTCAATTCCCATGGAATCCTCAAGATTAGTAAGGTAGATAGAATGTCTTGAGGAAGAGATTTCCGCTCCTTCTTCTTGAATAATATTTTTGAAGGCTAACAGGCACTCTTCTTTAATACGCATGTATTCAGGCCACTTTGTCGTTTTTGTAAAAAAATAGCAGAACACAGTAATAGCAGAGTCTTCAAATTGATCCAGATAGATTAACGTCGTCGTCTTTTTGGGGTCAGTTTCAATTTCTAAATGGTTTTCAAGATATAAACGCATCCTTTTAACAATATTTTCCAGTTGTTGAGATGAAGTCTCGTAAGTTAACGCAATTTTCCAAACAATCCTTCTTTGCGTCATCTTTGAATAATTAACCACAGCTGCATTCGCTAAAGCAGCATTGGGGATTGTCACAAGAGCTTTGTCAAAGCGCCGTATGATTGTTGTTCTTAAACCAACGCTTTCAACAATTCCCTCAATATCCGGCGTTTGAATCCAGTCTCCTTTTTTAAAGGTCTGGTCAATCAAGACGGCGAGCGACCCAAAAAGATTTTTCATTGTATCCTGAGCCGCTAAAGCAACCGCCATACCAACAAGCCCTAAACCAGCCAGAAAAGCCGCAACGTTAACGCCCCATCCCTGTAATATTGAAAGGGCGCCAACAATTACGATAATCGCCTTTAGGAAAGTAACGATAAACCCTTTCATTTCATGATACAGATTTGTTCCAAGCGCCCCAGAAAGCTTGTCGAAGAGAAAAGAGAGAGGTTCCAGAATACGGTAGAATGTTAAAAATACGGTCAATAATACAAGTGTCTTAAAAGTGTGGTCCAAGAAATTTTTTACGTCATAAGGCAGGCTTAAAATTGCACTTACACAATAAAGTCCTAGAATAACAAAAACGATTCCCAAAGGGCCTGTCAGTGACTGGAGCAGGCTGGCTTTAACGTCATTTTCCTCTTCAGACTCGATGTTGCCAAGGCGTCTAATATAAGCAAGGACATATTGAATAAACAGCTTTCTAAGCACAAAGCTTGAGACAAGAATGACAAGCGCGCTTATTATTTGAACGATCAATATTTTACTTGATAGAATCTCCGAAATTCTTAAAAAGATTTCATTCACTTCTAAACCTCATATTTTCCGTTTCTTTAGATCAACCTATCATAACTATCATTATTTGGGGGATTTTTAAAGAATATCTGTGTCAATATAAGGCCCGTATTCTTTTGGAATCCTATGATCCGGATGTGTTTCCTTGATAAAAAACAGAATAATA
>CAZXMD010000166.1:0-4340 GCA_964641635.1 uncultured Candidatus Finniella sp.
TTCTTGACTGATTGGCAATTAGAGAACCTCTCCCACAAGGGGAGAGGTAAGGTGCACGCTTGCATTGAGAGTACCTCTCCCCTTGTGGGAGAGGTCGCCTATGAACAGCGTGAAGAGGCGGGTGAGGGGTCGCATGCCATGCCAATCAACCCCCTACTTCGACGCGTCCCACCTGCCCTGCCAGTTCTGGATATAGTCCTTGGCAAGGTCCGGGTTATGGATAATCAACACATTTTCCGTATTTCTTTTATAGGCCGCCACTGAAAAATTGTAGCTGCCGCTGATCACCCTGGCGGCATCGATGACCATGATCTTATTGTGGGCAATGCCCCCGGGCGCATCAAACCGGACGGGGATTTTTTGATCCTGAAGGATGTTCTTTGCAGACCGCTCAGCCTTTCGGTTACTTTTATCCAGAAGCACTTTAACCATAACGCCGCGCCCCGCCGCACCCGCAAGGGCGCTTGCAATTTCCTTGTCCGTAAAGGAATACGCTTGCACAAAAATGGACTGCTTTGCCTGGTTAATTTCCCCAATAATGAGGGACTGGCACCGTTTGTTCGGCGTAAAGCAGACGGAAACGCCCCTTTCAAGGGGATGCGAGACGGTCGGGGCGCTCTGCTGGGAGGCCCCTTGAGTTGGGTAAATCCCGTTCTTGGCGCTATACCCCACCCCGAATCCTGTCATAAGAAGGATGACAAACATCACCGATGGGGGAATTTTCAGCTTCTTCTTGCGCTTCATTAAAGGCTCCTCAACGAAGGATCGTTAAGTCCAGAATCGGCCAAGAAAGTTAAGATCGGGTTAAGAAGGTGAATTAGAAGAGGGTGCTGTGTGTCTTCCAAGTACTTTGCTCGAAAGGGGGACGCTTAAAGAGGACTCAGAAAGCATTCTCAAAGGGTAATCACTCAAGATTAAGCTCGCTAAGATGAACTATCTATGAAAAGAATTTAATAATTTGTTAATGCAATGTCCGGCATCTTAATTACAGAAGCAAATTCGATAAAAAGGAAGATCTCATGATCTATCGCTTTTTCATAATACTATTATTACTTGTCGCAAAAGCTACATATACCCCTTTATTAGCGGAAGATTCAAATACTCAGCAAAGAGCCCAGGAGCACCTTAAGGAGACAAAAAACCTTATGGCTCATCCAATGCCGCAAACCTCTCCCCAATCAACCAGCGACGATAATTCAGATAAATCTCTCATTTCAGAACAAAAAAACGAAATTAGAAAGAATTTAAGAAAGCTCTTTAATGACAACGATAAAGAAATCAACAGGCTTTGTAGCTATGTAGGATTTGGAATTTTAATTGCTATATTTTTCATGAACGAAGAATTTAGAAAAGAAAGAAAATGTTTGGTCATTTTCTCTTCTTTCTTCGCGATTCTTTCTTTGTTTTTTAACTATTTACTGTGTGTGTACTTACTGAGAACATCAACAGACATCTTATCTAATCAAAATGAACTTGCCTCAAAATACGAAAACATGTGGATCATATCTAATTACCTGTACTGGCAAACCCAGATCGTTTTATTGATCGCCGTTGTATTATTTTGTATTCTAGGCTACCAGTACTTTTTCGACATAGGCCATAAAAAGAAAAGCAAGATATAAAATCCTGATAAGACGCGCCTTCCGTCATCACCACGCTACGCTCGCGATGACTGAATTTTTTAATAAAATCGTATAACTGCTTCTAAAAAATTTATTGTTCTTACGTTGAACTGAGGTTAACTAACGAATTTGGCCTTTTATGTTACTTAATCTTCCTCCAACCCTCTCCCCCCTTAGGAAATTGTTTATTTTTTTTTGCTAGACTTAACTTATAATCCGACAGTAGCCAGATAAACCCAACGGCAAGGCGATGAGCAAAAAAAAGAAACCCATTAAGATACTCTGTCTGGATGGCGGGGGAATCCGCGGGATCATACCGGCGCTTATCCTGAAAGACATTGAGAAGAAGCTGGAGAGCAAAAAACATTTGTCCGAGTGTTTTGACATGATGTCCGGAACCTCCACAGGCGGTATCATCGTGCTGCTTTTAAATACGCCGGATGCCGACAAAAAACCTAAATACTGGGCGTCCGATGTGGTTTCCCTTTACAAAAATCTAGGCTCTACTGTTTTTAGCCAGTCGTGGGGGCACTATTTATCCACCTTTAACGGATGGTTCAGTGAGAAATACGCTTCTGATCATTTAGAAACGAACTTAAAAAAATTCTATGGAAACTGCCGTTTGCAGGACGCGCTCACCAACATCATTATCCCAGCCTATGACATCAGCAAGGACGACAATGTCTTCTTTAAAAGCGATAAAGCAAAGCTGGATATAGCACGGGATTTTTACTTCAAAGATATCGCCCAGGCAACCAGCGCCGCCCCCACCTATTTCAAACCCGCCCAAATTCAGGATGTAGCCCGCCACGAAAAGTATACGCTGGTTGACGGAGGCCTTGCCCTCAACAATCCGACCATGTCCGCTTGTGTCCATGCCCTGAAACTGTTTGGAAGAGACAGCGACTTTCTGGTGGTTTCCATCGGGACAGGCACCAATAACCCGGTAACTCCCGGAAAATTATCCTTTGAAGGAAAAGATATCTCTTACGGCGGTAAGCTTGAGTGGGCGCCCGATATCGTATCCGTTATGATGAACGCCACAAACGAGGTTGTTGATTATCAAATGAAAGAGATTTTTAAAAGTGATGACGGCGTCAAAAAATACCACCGTTTTCAAACTTTGCTTGATGCGAAGCACACAGCGTTCGACAATGCCAACCCTGGCAACATCAAAGCACTAGAACACTATGCGAAAGAGCTTATCCACGAAAAACAGGCCGACCTTAAGGAAATTGCCCGCCTGCTGGATGATTAAAGATAAAGGGGTTAGAAAATGGATAACGACATTCTGGTAAAAAACCTGATCGCGGATGAAGGGCTAAAACTGAAGCCTTATACGGATACAGTCGGTAAGCTCACGATTGGTGTGGGCAGGAACCTGAATGATGAAGGCATCACGGAGCAGGAGGCCCTCTACCTCTTAAACAATGATATTCAACGCATCGAAAAAGAGCTGGCCCCCCTGCCCAATTTTTCCCGGTTATCCGGCCCCCGCCAACGGGTTATTTTAGAAATGGCCTTTAATATGGGCTTTGAAGGCGTTATGGAATTTAAACAGATGTGGCAGGCGATTCAAAATGAGGATTGGGACGGGGCAGCCAACGCGATGCTGGATAGCTTATGGGCCAAAGAAGTCGGACAGCGCGCGGCGCGCCTGGCGGCAAGCATGCGGACAGGGACGGACGAAGAGCAGCTTCAATCTTGAGGCGCTTCGATCGTCAAACGGTTGCCTTCAACCCTGAAGCCTTTTAACCGTTTCAGGAAATTCATCCCCAGCAACGAACGGCCGGACAGGTTCCTGTTCACGGAAGCGCCAAGATCCTTCACAACAATGGGCCCAATCTTAAACTCCGCAAGACGCACAGAAGCGGCAAAAGTATCGCCATTCGCCGTGTGGGTGAGGTCATTATAGGATAAATTCTCCACATCAAACCCTAGCCGCTTCGCGTCCTGAGACGAGAGGGCCACACGGGTAGCCCCCGTATCAACCATAAACTGTATCGGTACGCCATTCACCAAAGCTTCAACCAGAAAATGCCCCCCTTCCGCACGGGTAAAGGTCATCGACCCGTCGGCATGCTGTGTCCCTGAAAAAGGAAGAAGGTTGCTTTTCAGCCGGCCCCACACGTTGCTTAAGTCCTCGTGGTAACTATAGCCAACGAACAGAACCACAAAAATACCGCCCCACGCCGCTCCATATTTAAGGGCTTGCGGGGCTTCTTGACGAAGGAACACAGCGGGAACCAGAAAACAAAGAAGCAGAAGGGAGCGGATAAAATAGGCGAACTGATCATCCGACTCAATAACATGAGGAAACCGCCACAGGAGGTAGCCAAGCAACAGGATGCCAAGGGCGCCGAGGATAATCAAGATGAGGTGGTTTTTTTTCATGTGCCAACTATGCTCTCAAAAAGGAACTGCAATTTTAATTAAGTAAGCTCTTGTTTTATCTCATGGAGAGGTACTCAAGCCCCGAACTTCCAAATTTTTCTGAAGTTGCAACTTAACATTCTCTTTAGTAAAGCCTTCTTTTGTTAAATTATCAATAATTTGGTCTGCTTTCTTTTGAGAGAGGTATGCCGCTCCCCAATTAGAACTTACGCCACCTTCAGAAGTATTACCATCTGCAAAAAAACGAGCAGAAGAATCTTCTTTAGGGGATTGAAGCACAAAACTTTTTATTATTTTTTTCATACCTTCCGGAGATTTGCCATC
>CAZXMD010000167.1:0-4296 GCA_964641635.1 uncultured Candidatus Finniella sp.
AGAATCAAAGTTCATTCTTAAAACAAATTCTAGTATTATTATCAAAGGTAAATACAATTTTTCAAAACCTGTATTTATTGAATGCAATAATCTTGAAATTGTGGGAAGTATTAAAGCTCCTAAGATAAACCTTAAGGCAAGGAACATCCTGTCTTGGAACAATTCTGATAAGAGAGTGCTTCCATTAAAGGAGGGGGTATTTTTGCTTGATGGTCGTCTGGGATTAGCTAATGATATAAAATTGGGTAGAGATATAACAGATGACCATGTGTTTAGATATGTGTTTGTCACTGATGACTCGTCAAAATTTAAACATAGATTTAATCATGAATTTGGAGATGGGATGACGGAGTCAATCTTCATTTCTGATTACATTTTACCTATAGTGAGAGAAGAACCAGGAGCCTTAATTGCTAACGAAATAGAGATTCAGGTTACAGAAAATTATTTTGGATCAGGTAATGCTTTAATAGGCTTTGATCATGTGCACCTAGATGCTCAAGAAGAGATATTTATTTCTAGAGAATTTATTGAGCGAGATTTTGCGACAAGTGAGCACAGGATCTGCTCTCAGTATTACTGGACTATTTTTTTACCTATTGGTCAAAATATAAAATTTTCTTCAGTAGCTACACGAGCTCTTGAAAACAAGAAAGCACAAGAAGGAATAACTTTCGATCATTTTCATATGCCTCATGAATTAAGGGGCACCCAAAAAATAGGATAAATAAGTTTATTTCTTATTTTCTGCTTATCGTCGGTTTATCTACGTCCTTACAGACTAATACCAAGTTGCAATCAAAGAACGTTGTAATTGTACCCCTCACCCACCTCTCCCACAAGGGGAGAGGTACTAAATACAAGCGTGTACTATTACCTCTCCCCTTGTGGGAGTGGTCGCCATGGAGCACAAGCGTAATGGCGGGTGAGGGGTAATTTTATGATGCTTTTGATCGCTAATTGGTATAAAACCTGATGCTTGAAGGGAATAGCTCGTAACACACATCGCCTTAAACAAGGTGCCCATGTGGGACGGTTGGGTTAGGCGTACAGCGGCGGTTTGTAAAATGCCCCGTTGAGCCGGACTTGCACTTTTGCATAATTGCTCGGTTCGCATCTCAAGCCCAATTTCTGTCAAAAATTTCCCTTGGGGCATGGGGTCGTGAACTGTTAAGCTCGTGCTGCCAAATAATTTTTTTAAGCGATAAAAATCAACGTGATGGGTTAGGTCTGCCTGTCCCACGTTGACCAAGGGCGACTGGGGTTTGTGATGAAGGAGAGCCTGTAACGTGTCACCAATAGCATCCGGCTGATCATATCCATAGTCGAGGAAAAGGGCGGCTCCCTGACATGCTTTCAGGTGATCGGCTATTTGAGTGACCAAAGACGGCATGGCAGGGCAAACTTCGCGAATGGGTGTCGAGTTGTCGGGGAGAAAAAACAGCTGATTGTCTTTCGTTCCAACCCGTCGTTCAACCCACTCTTCATTTATCTTTGCAAACTGTTGAATGGGCAAAGCATCCCAAAACTCATTGGCGACCATCAAGCAAAACCCGTGATTTTGAGGCAGAGTCGTTAAGTCATTGTGCCAAAGAACTGAAGGAGAGAAGGGGGCAAGCGTTGTCTTTTGGAGATCTTTTAACAAAGGGCTTATTTCGACAAGGTGGACTTGCGGAAAAGGAACTTTTAAAGAGAGAAAGGTTCGCAAAATATCTGCCATCAATGTGCCACGACCCGGGCCAATTTCAACGAGATGAAAGGGAATGGGTTGACCGGCTTGATTCCAAAGATCTACAAACCAAAGGGCAATGACTTCGCCGAAGACTTGGGTCATCTCCGGCGCAGTTATATAATCGCCCCTGCGGCCGATAGGGACTTTTTGATGGTAATACCCGTCTTGAGGGTCATAGAGAACCTGGGTCATAAAGTCAAAAATTGTTAATGGCCCTGTTGCCTCGATTTGAGCTTGGATGCGTTGATCTAGGGACATTGAACCTTTTTGGAGCACTCAAAGGGTTGCCATAACAGATAAATGCCTGCAATGATCATGGGTATGGAGAGGAGTTGCCCCATGGTGAGGTCAATCCCGAAAATCACTTGCATAACTTCGGGTTCCCGGACAAATTCAACAAGGGTTCGCGCCACACCATAGCCCAATAAAAAGACACCCGTCAGGCGGCCTGGAACGTCACGCACAGCAGCCGTTCGCCAACCGATGTGGAGGATTGACAGGAGAACAAGCCCTTCAAGGAAGGCTTCATAGATCTGACTCGGATGGCGGGGAAAGGGGCCTCCATACGGAAAAACCATTCCCCAGGAAACGTCCGTGATGCGCCCATAGAGTTCCCCGTTAATGAAATTGGCCAATCGTCCGAGGAGTAGGCCGATGGGTGTGATAGCCGAAAAAATATCTGCAAAGCGTAAGAGGGATATGTTTTTTTTCCGGCAGTAGAGAATGAAGGCAATCGTCACGCCAAGCATTCCGCCGTGAAATGACATGCCCCCCTTCCACGTCATGAAGATTTCCAAAGGATGCGCCAGGTAGCGGTCTAACTCAAAAAACAGGATGTGACCGAGACGTCCCCCCACAACGATGCCTGCCAGTGCCCACATCATGAAGTCATCAATTTGAATTTTTGTAATGGTTGGCGCAAAGCGTTTTGCAATCCAGATGGCATATTGCCACCCCACCAGCATCCCCACCACGTAAGCAACGCCATACCAATGAATAGCAAGGGGGCCAAGGTGGATCATAACAGGGTCAATTTGCGGGAAGGTTAGCATGGGCATGCCTCACATAATAGAATAGGTAGGGTGAGGAAAGAGGAACGAAGATCTTTCGTCATATATTCCGTCATTGCGAGGACTGCAAGCGGAGCGCGGCAGGACGTGGCAATCCATGTACTTAAAGTATCCTTTCAGCATCAATTTTGTTGAAAAGTTAACAATACATGGATTGCCGCGTCGCTTCACTCCTCGCAATGACTTGATATTATCGGGTAATTTCTCTTGAGGCTCATTTAAATTCATTTCCATCAATCATCTCCCATCTTCAACGCAGCAATAAAGGCGCTTTGAGGGATTTCGACGTTTCCGAATTGGCGCATCCGCTTTTTACCAGCTTTTTGTTTATCGAGAAGCTTACGTTTCCGGCTAATATCGCCGCCATAGCACTTGGCCGTTACGTCTTTACGCATGGCCGAAATGGTCTCTCTCGCAATAACTTTCCCGCCAATGGCGGCTTGAATGGCAATCTTAAACAATTGACGGGGGATAAGGTCTTTCAACCGTTGACACAAGATACGTCCCCGGGCTTCGGCACGTCCGCGGTGGATGATCATGGATAACGCATCGACCGGCTCCGCATTTACGAGAATGTTGACCTTTACAACATCGCTTTCCTTGTAAGAGTCCAGGTGATAGTCGAAGGAAGCATAGCCTTTGCTGACAGACTTCAATCGGTCGTAAAAATCGAACACAACTTCGTTTAAAGGCAGGCGGTACACGACCATAGCCCGGTTTCCTGCATAAGTGAGGTCTATCTGTTCCCCGCGGCGTTCCGTGCAGAGTGTAAGAATGGATCCCAGGTAAGTGTCTGGTACGAGGATTGTGGCTTTGATCCAGGGCTCTTCAATGGTGGCGATCTTCATGACATCTGGCATGTCAGAAGGATTATGAAGTTCCATCATGGTTCCATTGGTCATGTGCAAACGATAGACAACGCTTGGGGCCGTGGTGATCAAGTCCAGGTCAAATTCCCGTTCAAGCCGTTCCTGAATGATTTCTAAATGGAGCAAGCCTAAGAAGCCGCACCGAAATCCATAGCCCAAAGCCGTTGAACTTTCCGCTTCAAACTGGAAACTAGCATCATTAAGCTGTAACCTGCCCAAGCTTTCCCTTAAATGGTCGAAGTCTGCCGCATCAACAGGGAATAAGCCACAAAAGACAACCGGTACTGAAGGTTTGAAGCCTGGTAAAGGCTCAGCTGTTAGGCGGCGCTCTTCGGTGATGGTGTCCCCAACCTTACAATCAGCCACATGCTTAATGCTTGCGGTAATAAAGCCAACCTCTCCTGGCATGAGCTTATCTACCATGATTTTCTTTGGCGTGAAAAAGCCAACGCGTTCTACTTCGTAGCTTCCCCCTGTCCCCATCATGCGGATTTTGGCGCCTTTGGTCAGAACGCCATCTTTGATGCGTACCAGAATCATCACGCCGAGGTAAGGGTCATACCAACTATCTACCAGCATCGCTTTTAAAGGAGCTGCCTGGTCTCCCGTTGGGGCCGGTAGACGC
>CAZXMD010000168.1:0-4295 GCA_964641635.1 uncultured Candidatus Finniella sp.
TGAACAAGTTATAGAATCCCTTGTGGCGCAGTATGGAAAGCAGGTTGCCATAACGCCGCGCTTCGATTTATCTACTTATGCCTTGTGGTTCGGGCCGTGGGTCATTTTTATGTTGATTCTCAGCGGATTCCTTTATAAGAATCGACAGGCGAGATTGAGAAAGGAATGAGAAATGCTGTGTGCTTTTGATTTTGATGGTACTCTTGGGGATAGCAAGTCAGTTTGCTATAAAGCCCTAAAACTATATAGCAACCAAAAAGGATTTAAAGTTCCGGCTTACTCAGATATGAACCGCGTGTTTGGAAACCCCAATCCTCCGATTGTTTTTGATGGGTGGGGGGATGTGGATGGTTTCAAAAAACATCTGCTTAATATTTATGAAATGACAGATGATCTGATTTGTGATCAGCCCGCAGATACGCCGTTATATGAGGGAATTCAGGATCTTTTGAAGGATTTAGGCAAGGATTTCGTCTTGACGATTGTCACCTCCCGCGCTTTGAAACCGATACAGGCCTTGATTGAGTATCATAAAATCGGGACCTATTTTAAAACCATTCGCTCCGATCAGGATATTATTGATCGGGGCTATCGGGGCAAACCCCACCCAGATAAGCTTAACTGTGTTTTGAAAGAGACGGGATTCCACCCTGAAAAAACGGTTATGATCGGGGATACGTTGATGGATATGAGAATGGCCAAAAGTGCGGGCGCCAAAGCGATCGGCGTTTCCTGGGGCTACAATGACGAGACGGTTCTAAGGGATCATGGCGCCGATGAAGTGGCAAGGACGCCAGAAACATTAAACCATATGATTCGGAACATTTTTAACTGAGAGGCCATTATGATAGAAAACGGGTTTTACTATCTCGCCGGGCCCCATAAAGGTACTTCAGAGCAGGAAACGTACCGCATTGAGATGTCCCTCAAGCTTACGGTCGGGTTTTTAACCCAAGGCATTTATGTGTTTTCCCCCATCGTTTACTCCGTTAGAATAGCAGAAGCGCTGAAGTTCGCATCAACGGAAGAACGTCGACAGATAGTATTTCCCTATTTACTCAACTTCCTCAAAGTCTCCAAGGGCATGATTCTAGTTACTATGGAGGGGTGGAAAGACTCCTGGGGCGTGCAGCAAGAGCTGAAATTCTGCCAAGAAAATCAAATTCCTGTGTATAAAATTGATCCCGACCAGGTTCCTTCAGACCTTTTTCAAGTCCTCTCTTCGCCTTTAAATCAAGAACAACTCGCCCATCTTTTGGAAGCGACATAAATATCGTTTGTTAACCAGAATTTTAAGAATTTTGGTTAACAATACTTATGAGTTCGCTATTTCATGAGGAACACGATGATTACCATTCGTAAAGGTATGGAACGGGGGGCCACAAAAACTTCGTGGCTGGATAGCCAGCACACATTCAGTTTTGGCTCTTATTATGATTTAAAGCACATGAATTTTGGGGCATTGCGGGTCATCAATGAAGACAAAGTCATTGCAGGTGAAGGCTTTGGCATGCATTCCC
Source organism: uncultured Candidatus Finniella sp. (assembly GCA_964641635.1). Taxonomy (GTDB): domain Bacteria; phylum Pseudomonadota; class Alphaproteobacteria; order Paracaedibacterales; family VGCI01; genus VGCI01. Next base: position 1,521 of record CAZXMD010000168.1, read on the forward strand.
ACAAGGATATGGAGATTATTTCATATGTTCTGGATGGCGCCCTGGAGCATAAAGATTCCTTGGGCACAGGGTCTATCATTGTGCCCGGAGACGTGCAACTGATGCGGGCAGGTACGGGGATTACCCACAGTGAATATAATCCTTCGAAAGACGTACCCGTTCATTTTTTGCAAATTTGGGTCATTCCCGAACACAAGGATTTGGCGCCCTCTTACCAACAAAGAAATTTTGCCAAAAAGCGCCAAAGCAATCACCTAACGTTGGTGGCATCCAAAACAGGGGATGAGGAGAGCCTCACCATCTCTCAAGATGTGAAAATGTATGTCCTTGATTTAGAGAAGGGAAAATCTTTTTCTTACGTTATTTCTGCGGATCGGATGGCTTGGGTACAAGTGGCGAGAGGGCGGATTTTACTGAATGGCAACCCCCTAAATCAAGGGGATGGCGCTGCCGTATCTTTTGAAAAGTCCCTTGATTTTATAGCGAATGAAACTGCTGAGATCTTAATTTTTGATTTACCACAAGAATAAATTATTGTAATTTCCCTGTTTCGCGGGTGAGGACTTACTACACAGGTTATGGTTATAACTTGTTGGATAGCTTCCTATTTAAAGAATTTCTCAATATTCGCCAGCAGTCCTTCCGAATGGGATTCTTTTTTCTCTTTTATTTTTTCCATTTCTGATTTTGTTAGTTTATTTTTCTCTTTTCTATCTTTAGCCAGCTTCTTTAAATTCTCAAACGCCTTCGGATTATCCTTCAGAACACGTTTTAACAAGTCTTGGGAAATCTCATAAACAATCGTATTCATAGCGGCTGTAACTGTTGCCGATCTTTTATCATTCAAGAACAGGGCCATTTCACCAAAGTATTCCGGGGAACCTAAGCGGAACAACTTTTTTTCCCGTTTGGCGCCGGCATTATCCTTATAGGCAATAGAGACATCAACGAGCCCTTCCCCAATCAAAAACAGGGATTGTCCATCATCGCCTTCCTTGACAATTTGTTCCCCCTCGGAAAAGAGATGGCCCACAGCCTTTTGAGAAAGCTGGGCAATGGCGGATTTAGGTAATTTTTTCAAAAAATCAACCTCATTGATCAAACCCTCGACCGCTAGGGGCGGCTCTTCCTGGAAAGCCTTGCCACCCTTCACAAAGACATACTCACCAAGGGTTTCGGAAATTTTCAAGTTATTCTTGTGCAAATGACGCGTCACAGAATCAATCACATCGTGTTTTACTTTTCGATATGCGCTTATGTCAGGCACCATATAGCGAACTACATACACGATACCGCCCTCGTTTGCTTTTATTGCCGTTACGTTACACTTGTTGTCATGGATGCTTGGAACAACCATGACGCTGGCGCGCAAGATCCGCTCCGCCCGATCGACGGGGATTGAGTGGTCCAGGGAGATTTCAATACCATCCCAAAAGCTTCTTTGGGGTTTGCTATAATTAGTAAATCCCTGGGCCATTTTTCGGTGAGGAATTATAATTAAACAATCATCCTTGTTTTTTAATATAACCGTCCGCCAATTGATGGCCACAACCATGCCTTCACTTCCATCAGGAACCCTAATCCAGTCATTAATCTCAAATGGGGATTCTGTTTCCAGAATAATACCCGAAAAAGCATCAAGAATGAGTTCACCCAAAGCAAAAGTTAATCCAGCGCTTAAAAGACCGCCAAGGGCCATTATGCTGAAGATGGATTTGCCCAGTACAAAGACAATGACCGAAAGAACTGCAGCAATTAAAATTAGAAATCTTGTGCTCATCAAGACAATGTGAGGGATCTCTTTTTTATAAATATGCTTGTATTTTTCAAAGAACGAGGCCTTTAAAAAATAATAGAAAGATACCCAAGCCAGAATGATGAGGAAGCTTTTGGCAACCTGCAAGGCAATATGTAAAGACCCTTCGGGAAATGAGGAAACAGGGACGAGCGTTGACAAAATAATCAATGAAATCAATAGAAACAATAGGAACAGATTTTTATGTTTAGCCACTTTACACACTCCCTTGACAGAAAATAAATCCTTATGCATCAATGATAAGGTAAAATGTGTAAATTTTTTATGAATAAAGCTAAGAAAACAAGGTATTCCCTACCGCTGGTCGAGCCTAAACTCGATACGGCGATTGCGGGCCATGGATTTTTCGGCATCGGCCAAAGATCCTTTGGCGTCGCCTTTGGATTCGAGAGGCTGAAACTCCCCAAACCCTGCAGCAACCAGATTCTTTGGGTCAATTCCTTGAGAAATTAAATAGCGAACCACAGAGATTGCCCGACCCGAAGAGAGTTCCCAGTTTGACGGAAACTGGGCCCGCTTGATGGGCATTGTATCCGTATGGCCATCCACACGCAAAATCCAATGGATCGAAGAAGGAATTTTCACAGAAATCTCTTTTAAGGCTATGGCTAATTTATCAAGCTGTTCGTGCCCTTCTCTCCCAAGCTCCGCTGAGCCACGGTCAAACAACACCTCTGATTGAAAGACGAACCGGTCCCCAACAACCCGTATATCCTGGCGATCTCCCAGAACTTTCACCAACTTGGACAAAAAGTCGGAGCGAAACTGCCCCAACGTCCCTTTTTCCAAGCCCAGTTTTCCAGAGTCTATTCCCTTCCTTTGGCTCAAATCATCCAATTGCACTTTGAGACCCACATTTTCCCCTTGAACACCTTCCAATTCTCGCCGCAACGCCTCCAGCTCCATCAGCTTTTTAGCCAACGTATCTTCCAGGCGGCGATGAAGGTTCGCCAACTCCA